>CAIPGK010000348.1 GCA_903864575.1 uncultured Chloroflexota bacterium | reverse complement strand
GCCCCGTGTTCTTGCCCTTTTCCTTGCCCTTGCCGCCTGCGGCCACACCGCCAATACCCGGCAGCGCCGCCCCGAGAGCCGAGAGCGCCCCGAGCAGCCCGGACCGGCGGGACACCCCCGCGCCAAGCGCCCGGGCGATGCGGTCGAACGATGATCCGTCCATCTCTGGTCTCCTTTTCCTGATGACGAAGAGCCAGCCACCCGGCTGGCGACGGTGTCAGCAGCTGATCGTGCCGCCCGCGCACTGGTCCGGCGTGTTCCCGGTAATGCTACCGGCAACGGCCGTGAGGGTATTGGCGTTGTCGTCGGACCAGACGCCGCCGCCGGAAGGCGCCGAATTGGTCGCCGTGTTCCCCGTGATCTTCCCCTCGCCGCTCACGGTCAGCTCCGAATTGGCCGGCGTGCCATACGCCTTGTAATCGAGGACAACGCCGCCACCGCTGACCGCGGTGTTCCCGGAAATGACTGCCGATCCCTTCACCTCGACCACCGAACCGAACACGTGGATGCCGCCGCCATTCCCGGCCGCGACGTTGTCGACGACCCGCACCGAATCGGTGATCGTCACATGGGCCACCCCGGCAGGCCGGGTCGAACCGTCGAACCAATTCACCCGGATGCCGCCGCCGTTCCCGGCGCTCCGGTTGCCGGAAATCTCGACATTGCCCGAGATCGTGGTGATTGCCCCCTCGAAGATCGCGATCCCGCCGGCGTCCCCGTCGAGCGTCGAGTTGCCCGTCACCTGCACCCGGTCCGTGATGAGCGCCGTCATGGGTCCGAAGATCCCAAGACCGGCCCCAATGCCAGCGTCATCGCAGACGTTGTCGGCAATGACCACGTCGTCTTTTACGGTCATCGTCGTGGTTCGATTCGAACCTGAGTCACCGGCCGACACCCCGGCCCCGCCGTAGCCGCTGGCATTGGCCACAATCCTCACATGGCCGGAAATCGAGACGTTCGCCCCGACGCCGGCATTGACGGCGCCACCGTACGAATCCGCGCGGTTGCCGGTAAGCTCCGCCCACCCCGAGATGAGGAGGTCCGACTCGCCCTCGATGAAGATGCCGCCGCCCCCATTACTCCCGTCCCCTGCGGTGCAATCCCTGACCACCGTCTCGTCGGTCACGGTCACGGTGAGCCCGTCGCCCATCACCCGGACGCCGCCGCCATACGTGTCCCAGGCGGCGTTCTTCACCACCGTGCTCCCGGCCAGTGTCACGCTGCCGTCGCTTTCGATCCCTCCGCCCCAGTCACTGTTGGCCAGGTCCTGGTACCCGTCGATCGTGAGGTCCAGCACCGTCAGACTCGAGCCGCCGGTGACGGTGATCGTCCGGTTCTCGTAGGTCGCGTTCCGCAGCGTCACCCGGTCGCCCGGGCAGGCCCGCAGCGCCAGGTCCGTGCTGGCGATCGTCAGGTCCTCGACCCACGTGCCCTTGCCGATGGCGATCACATCCCCGTCGCTCGCCGCGTCGATCGCCGCCTGCACCGTCTGGTGCGTGCAGCTCGCGCACACGATCGGCGTGCACGTCCCCGCGCAGGCCGGGCTGCTGCACGGCCGGCACAGGCCCTGCGCGCACTGCGACGAGGTGCACTCGCTCCCCGAGGCGCACAGGCCCTTCGGCGGCATCAGGCAGTACGTCCCTGCCGGATTGTCATACTGATAGGCCGTGCACTCCGCGTTCGGATCGCGGCACACGTCGTTCGGCCCGCAGGCCGCGCCGGTCGCCACAAATGGCGCCTTGCCGCCGCACGTCCCCGCCACGCAGCTGATGCCGCCGCAGCAGTTCCGATCCTCGCTGCACGGGCGGCCCTTCTTCTCGCACCGGCACCGGCCCGTCTTGTCCTTGTTCTTGATCTTCGTCTTGCAGATGTTCGTGCAGCAGTCGCTGTTCTTCGTGCAGACGTTCTT
>CAIPGK010000347.1 GCA_903864575.1 uncultured Chloroflexota bacterium | reverse complement strand
TGCCGTGATCCGAACGCGGAGTGCACGACCTACCAGTACGACAATCCGGCAGGGACGTACTGCCTGATGCCGGTGAAGGGCCTGTGCGCGTCGGGGAGCGAGTGCACCTCGTCGCAGTGTGCGCAGGGCCTGTGCCGCCCCTGCAGCATCTCGGCGTGCGTCGAATCCTGCACGCCGATCGTGTGCGCGAGCTGCACGTACCAGACGGTGCAGGCGGCGATCGACGCGGCGAGCGACGGGGACGTGATCGCGATCGGGAAGGGCACGTGGGTCGAGGACCTGACGATCGCCAGCAAGGCGCTGACGCTGCGGGCGTGCCCGGGCGACCGGGTGACGCTGCGGAACGCGACCTACGGGAACCGGACGATCACCGTTACCGGCGGCTCGAGCCTGACGGTGCTGGACATCACGATCGACGGGTACCAGGACCTGGCCAACACCAACTTCGGCGGAGGGGTCAAAAGCGACGGCAGCCTGACGCTGGCCGGGAGCACGGTGGTGAAGAACGCCGCCTGGGACTCGTATGGCGGCGGCGTCCGGGTGGTGGGCGACGGCCTGACGGTCACGGTGACGGATGACGTGGTGATCCGCGACAACACGGTGGGTGGCGACAGCCTGGGTGGTGGCGGCATCCACGTCGAGGGCGAGTCGGACCTCCTCATCTCGGGATGGGTGGAGATCACCGGAAACGATGGAGATTCCTACGGCGGCGGCGTGCACGGCATCAAAGGGGTGAACGCGACCATTTCCGGCCACACGCGGATTACCGAAAACTCCGCCAATTATTGGGGCGGCGGCGTGGTCATCTACAACGTGGTGGCGACCCGTGCCACGAGCGTGACCATCAAGGACGACGTGGTGATCGCCGACAACTTCTGCGACACCTACAGCGGCGGCGGCGGCATCCTCCTGCATGGCAAGAACGGAGCGCGGATGACGGCGCTGATCACGGACCGGGTGCAGGTGACCGGCAACGTGTCAGCTGGATACTCCGGAGGAATCGAATGCGAGGATTACGTCGATCTCACGATCTCCGGCGAGGTCGAGATTTCCGGCAATCACGCGGTTGGAGACGGCGGAGGGCTCTCTGTCGCTAGCACCAGTATCGTGACGATCACCGGTTCCGTGCGGGTGACGGACAACACCGTGGACAGCTACGGCGGCGGCATTCGCGTTGAGGGACAGGTCGAGTTGACCGGCTCCGCGATTGTTTCCGGGAACACGGCGTTCTATGGTGGCGGCGTAGCCCTGATAACGCCCACCAGCACGCTGATCGTGAGCGGAGAGGCGACGATCACGGGCAACACGGCGACCGAACCGGCGCCCGCCGGCGGTGGCGTCTATTCCTTCGACAACGGCAGCACCCTCACGGCCGTCACCGGGAGCATCACCGGGAACACGCCCGATCAGTGCGCGGGCGGGACGATCAGCTGTTGATGAATCCGCCAGCCGGGCTGCGCGTTGCGCGGCCCGGCTGGCTCATCAGGAGAAGGAGACGAGAGATGGACGGCTCATCGTTCGACCGCATTGCCCGGGCGCTTGGCGCGGG
>CAIPGK010000346.1 GCA_903864575.1 uncultured Chloroflexota bacterium | reverse complement strand
GCGGCGCGCCCGGATCGCCGGAACGATGCCACCTCCGGCGCTTTTCGCCACCTGAGGAGACCGACACTACCGGAAGCACCATGACCTGACGGCGCGCTTCGTGCTACCGTGTCCCGTGGCACGTCGGCGGGAACCAGACCGCGCCGAACGAGATGACCTGTGCCGTTCGCCGTTCACCATGGAGAGGAATCCACAATGGCCTTCGAACTTCCCCCGCTGCCGTATGACGTCACCGCGCTGGAGCCGACCATCGACGCCCAGACGATGACGATCCACCACGACAAGCACCACGCCGCCTACGTCAACAACCTGAACGCCGCGATCGCCGGCACCGATCTCGAGGGCAAGTCCCTCGAGGCGTTGATCGGCGACATCAAGGCCCTTCCGGCCGACAAGCAGGGCCCGGTCCGCAACAATGGCGGCGGGCACTGGAACCACGCCATGTTCTGGGAGATCATGGGCCCCGGCGGCGGCGGCGCGCCGACGGGCGAGCTGGCGGCGGCGATCGACGCGGCCTTCGGCTCCTTCGACGCCATGAAGGAAGCCGTCAACAAGGCTGGCATCGGCCGATTCGGCTCCGGATGGGCGTGGGTGATCGTCGGCCACGATGGAAAGCTCGCCATCACCTCGACCCCGAACCAGGACAACCCGCTGATGGCCGGCATCGCCGACGTCACCGGCGCGCCGATTCTGGGCGTCGATGTCTGGGAGCACGCCTACTACCTCAAGTACCAGAACCGCCGGCCGGACTACCTCGCCGCCTGGTGGGATGCCGTGAACTGGAATGCCGTCGCGCAGCGCTACGCCGCCGCGAAGAAGTAACCAGACTGGTCAACGCAGCCGGGCCGGGGCGGGACACTGCTCCGGCCCGTTTGCTTGCCCGCGTTCCGGGACGGCGGCGGGATGGCATGACAGGTGCGAAGGCGCCGGCAGCGGATCGGTGGGCGATGCCGAATCCGGCAACCGGAACTGGCGGGGTGTCATGCTCTGGATCGCGGGCGCGCCGCTGGCTCGTTGGCTGCCTGGATTCTCCGTGATCCAGGCCGGAAGCCTGATTTACATCCTGCTCGTCATCGCGGTGGTTGCCCTGCAGAACCAGTTGATCACCGGCCAGCGCTCGGCCCGAGGCTGCCGGGACCTCAGCGACGATCGGCTGAAACGCCAGCGGACTCGACCATCGGCTGCAGCGTGGCTATCAGCACCGCGAGCCGTGCCCCGGTTTCCGCAGCGGTCCGGGCGTCGAACAACGGCAGCGGATGGAGTTCGTAGATGCGTCCCCATGACGCCGTCCATCGTTCGAGTTCGAGGTTGGTCCCGAGGTCATGTTTGAGGGCGACGATTTCCCGGTCGAACCAGCGGAGGTACGCGATGGTGCTGGCCGGTCCGTCCTCGAAATGGAGCGCGAGTTCGAGATGGCCGCGGGTGGAGTCGGGTCCCACTTCGAAGTGTACGCGCGGGTTGTCGTAGGCGATCTTGAGAAGCGAGGTTCCGACAGTTGGCGAGAACGCCGCCAGGCGCCGGGGCAATCCTGCGCGAACGGCTCGCACGACCGCGTGAAACCAGTCGCGCCGGGTCATGGCTGGTGGGGTGCGGCCCAAACGCGCCGGCGAATATGGGGGCATGGCGGTCGAGGCTCCGGATGACGTGCAACGAAGCGAGGGAAACCACACGGGGTTGCCGAACGTAGGTAGAATAGGGGAGATGATCTCCCGCCTGTGAGGAATGGGGATAACGATGCCGGGGAAGCGTTCCGCCGCTGAAACCATTGCCGACCGTCTGGCCGATCTGCTCGACAAGGTGCTCGGGCCGTTCGCCGCGCCAGCCAAACCCGCTCCGGTTCCGGTCCCCATTCGCCCGTCCAGGACGGGTCGCCGGTAATCTGCGGCTCCCGATGGCGCCGGTCTCGTCGGGCAGT
>CAIPGK010000345.1 GCA_903864575.1 uncultured Chloroflexota bacterium | reverse complement strand
CGCCCCGCTGACCGCGCGGGTGGGCGAGGCCGCGGACGCCGCGACGCTGGTCGTGGCGTCCGGGGCGGACGCGGTCACCCTCGACCCGCACGGCTCCTTCGACGGCCAGTCGCCGCTCCTGTGGCGCGCCGTCTACGAGAATCTCCTGCAGTACGACGGCGGGACGCTCGACATCATCCCCTGCCTCGCCGAGAGCTACGAGGTCTCCGCGGACGGATTGACCTACACCTTCAAGATCCGGCCGGGGGTGACGTTCAGCGACGGCGAGCCCCTCGATGCCGCGGCGGTGAAGGCCTCGATCGACCGGCAGATCGGCGTCCAGCAGGGGATCGCATTCGCCTTCGCTTCCGTGACCGCGGTGGAGACGCCGGACGCGATGACCGTCACCCTGACGCTGAGCGCGCCCTCGGATGGGCTGCTGTCGGCGTTTGCCGGGATGTACGCGCCCTACATCATTTCGCCCAAGGCGATTTCGGAGCACGAGCAGGATGGCGACTTCGCGCAGGGATGGCTGCGCGACAACATGGTCGGCACCGGTCCGTACATCCTCGAGAAATACGCCCAGTCCCAGCAGGCGGTCTTCACCCGCAACCCCGACTACTGGGGCGGCTGGGACGGCGAGCATCCCGAGCGGATTTTCGTCACGTACGTGAAGGAGCCTGCCACCGAGCGGTTGCTGCTGGAAAAGGGCGAAATCGACATCGCGCTCTACCTGCCCGACGATCTCGTCGAGGAACTGGACGGAGCCGAGGGCATCGCCGTCACCGACACCCCGTCCTTCAATCTGTATTATCTGGCGCTGCCCTGCGCGAAGGGCCCGACCGCGGACAGGAAGGTCCGGCAGGCGATCTCCTACGGGTTCGACTACCAGACCTGGATCGAGCAAACCCTGCGCGGGAAGGCCGAGCAGGCGCACGGCCCGATTCCCAGCACCTTCGTCGGGTTCAACCCCGATGTGCCGCAGTACTCCTACGATCCGGAGAAGGCGAAGGCGCTCCTTGCCGAGGCCGGGTACCCGGATGGCGGCTTCGAGCTGAAGTACACCTACGAGACCGGTTACTTCTGGAAGCGGCCGCTCGGCGAGCTCTTCCAGGCGAACATGGCGGACCTCGGCATCTCCGTCTCGATCCAGGAACTCAGCCCGAGCGCATGGGCCGATCTCCTCTCCAACCCGGAGACGGCGGAGCACGCCTACGGGCTCGTCTGGTGGCCGAGCCTGAAGACACCCTTCGATTACCTGTTCTCGCTCTTCGCCACCGGCGCGCAGGGAACAGCGGGATACAACTGGAGTTACTACTCCAATCCCGCCCTCGATGACCTGCTCGATCAGGCCACCGTGGAGCCCGACGAGGCCAAGCGGATGGCGTTGTACGGAACCGCGCAGGAACTCCTGGTCGAGGACGCTCCCGCCCTCTTCGTCTACGAAAAGCATTACCGCCTGCCGATGCGGGATGCCGTCCAGGGATTCGTCTTCAACGGCATGTACATCGAGTCGCTCAACTGGCACGGTCTCTCCAAGAACGGCTGATCGCGCCCCGCGGCGGAGCCGTGACCGGTTCCGCCGCCAGGGCTCCAGGAGTCACCCAGCGTGGCCCGCTTTCTCGTGCGCCGGCTGCTGCTGACGGTGTTGGTCATCGTCGGCGTCAGCGCGATCACCTTCGCCCTCAGCCGGCTCGTGCCGGGGAACCCGGCGCGCCTGCTGGCCGGACCCCATGCCCGCCAGCAGGAAGTCGACGCCCTCGCCGCCCGGTACCATCTCGACGGCCCGGTCGTCGAGCAGTACGCCGTCTACATGTCCGGGCTCGTGCGTGGCGATCTCGGGCTCTCGGTGACGAGCCGGCGGCCGGTCGTCGAGGACCTCGCGCAGTACCTTCCGGCCACCATCGAATTGACGGTGGCGG
>CAIPGK010000344.1 GCA_903864575.1 uncultured Chloroflexota bacterium | reverse complement strand
CCGGCGCGCCGCTGGTGCGCTGAATCGGCTGGTAGCGGCTCCCTGTTGACGGCAGACGGAACCGCCCATAGCCTGCACCCATTCACGCTTTGATGCGCGAACGCATGCGTCGCAGGGGTGCGCGCTGCCGGAGTGCAATTCGGGACCCGGAGGTGCAATCGATGCCACGGATGACGGGATGGGAAGCGGTCGTTGCTGGCCTCAAGGCCGAAGGCGTGCCATACGTGTTTGGGTTGCCGGGCGATCCCGGTCACTTGTTCGATGCGTTGCTGCTGGCTGAACCTGACGGCGGCCCGCGCCCGGTTGGCGTCCGATACGAGACCTCCGGGGCGTTCCTCGCGATGGCCTACACGCGGGTGACGCGCCAGATCGCCGTTTGCTTCGGATGCCCGGGACCGGGGATCGCCAACCTCGTGCCGGGAATTCTCGAGGCCTTCTCGGGCTGCACCCCGATGCTCGTGCTCGGCGTTCGCTCCAGCAGGCTCACGTACGGGATGGGCGCGTTTCAGGAGACCGACCACGTCGGGATGCTCGAGCCGGTCACCAAATGGGCGACCACCGTCGAGGTCCCGGAGCGGATTCCCTGGACGATCCGCCGCGCAATCCAGATCGCCACGAGCGGCAAACCAGGGCCGGTCTACGTCGAATTGCCGGGCGATATCGGTATGGGGACGTGGGAGATTCCTGCCTACGAGCGATCTGTTCCCGCGACCCGGCCCGCCGCCGATCCGGCTGCGGTCAATGCCGCCGCCGGGTTGCTCATGGCCGCTGAGCGTCCGCTGATGATTCTCGGCGGTGGAGCCTACCTGTCCGATGCCGGAGATGCCGTCGAGGAACTCTCCCGGCGCTTCGGCGTCGCGATCCAGACGACCCCGGCGGGCCGCGGCACGATCGCGGAGACCAATCCGCGCTTCTGCGGCCTCACCGGGCTGTACCGGACAACCTTCCCGCGGGAGATCTTCGAATCCGCCGACCTCATCATGACCGTTGGATCCCGGATGGAGGAGTTCCAGGGCGGGTTCCTGCCCCGTGCGGAGGGCGCGAAGATCGTCCAGATCGACATCGACGATTTCGAGCTTGGCCGGAACTGGCGGCCGGACGTGGCGATTCAGGCCGACGCCACCCACGCGCTGCAGTCGCTCATCGGAGCGCTGGCCAATGCCGGAGCGACCCCCAACGCGCACTGGGTAGAGCACGTCGAGCGCGGCCATCATGCGGCCGTTGCCGCGGCTCGCGCAGATGCGGTGGCCGCCATGCCCGCCGCGCTTCCGATGCAGGGCAAGTCGATCATCTCCGAGATCAACCGGGTCTTTGGCGAGAACACCATCATCGTCAAGGAGAATGGCGGACAGGACCTTTGGGCCTACTACTGGCCCTACTACCAGGTGCTGGATCGCGGCTGCTGTGTGCCGCCCGCCGAGCAGACGGCGATGGGCTACGGCGTCATCGGCTCGCTTGCCGCGAAGCTTGCGGCCCCGGGGCGGCAGGTGGTCTCGACCTCCGGGGACGGCGCGTTCCAGATGTCGATTCATGAACTGGGTACCGCGGCCCAGGAAAAGCTGCCGGTCACCTGGGTGGTCATGAATGACAACGCTTTCGGCTGGGTGCAGTGGATCCAGCGGCGGGGGCACGACAACCGGATCGTTGCCACCCAGTTCGATCCTCCAGCGGATCTGCTGGCCATCGTCAAGGCTAGCGGGTGCGATGGCGT
>CAIPGK010000343.1 GCA_903864575.1 uncultured Chloroflexota bacterium | reverse complement strand
GATCTGGCCGAACTCCGCGACGGCGCGGTTGGCCATCGCCTGCGTCGACTCCTCGGAGGTCACATCGGTCTTCTGGTAGATGACCTTGCCGCCGCCCGCCGCGCTCGCCTCGGCCGCGAGGGCGCTGCCGTCCGCGAGGTCGGCGATAAGGACGTTCGCGCCCTCGGCCGCCAGTCGCTTCACGATCGCCGAACCCATTTCGCCGGCGCCGCCGGTCACGATGATCGCCTTGCCTGCAACGCTGATCGCCATCGTTCGCTCCTTCACTCCATCGATTCGTCGTTCCGTACGATTGCCGAGGTTGCCGCCTGCCGATCAGGAGGCCGCGTCGTCCCAGTCGGTGAGCGCGGCCATCGCCGCGCCGGTTCCCGCGCCGAACTGCACCGGCCAGCCGATGTCCGCCAGCGAGCGCTCCAGCACCGCGAGCTGCGCGGCGAGCACCGTCGGGTGCGCCTGCGCCGGGCCCATGTGGCCGAGCCGGAAGAGCTTGCCGTTGAGTTCCCCGTAACCGGGAGAGATCGTCACCCCGTAGCGGTGGCGCATGACGGAGCGAAGGCGCGCCTCGTCGAGCCCGTCCGGGGTCTTGATCGCGGTGACGCAGCTGGCCGCGATGTCGTCCCGGGCCGGCCACAACGCGAAACCGAGGGCGCGCGCGCCGGCGCGACAGGCCGCCGCGACCTGCTGGTGGCGGTCGACGAAGCGCTCCATGCCGATTTCGAGCGCCTGCACGAGGACCGATTCCAGCGCGTAGATCTCGGTGACGGACGGGGTGTAGGGAAACCGGCGGTTCTCCAGCCAGGTGGCCTTCCAATCGAGAATCGACAGGAAGCTCCCGCGCAGGGGCCGGGGCTTGCGAGCCTCCATGGCCGCCCATGCCGCCGGACTGATCGTCATCAGGGAGAGCCCCGGCGTGCCGCCGAGGCATTTCTGCGGGCCAGCGACCGCGACATCCAGCCCCCAGTCTTCGGGGCTGAGCAGTTCGCCGCCCAGACCGGAGACGGTGTCGACCATCGTGATCACGCCGAACTCGCGGGCGATCCGGCCGATCTCCCGCACCGGGTTGTGCGTTCCCGAGGGCGTCTCCGAGTGGACGACCGACAGGAACTTGATGCCGGGGTTGGCGGCGAGCGCTCGCCGCACGTCCTCCGGGTCGATGGCGTCGTTGTAGGGGACGGCCAGTTCGACCGTCTCGCCGCCGTAGGCCTCGATGAAGTCCTGGAACCACTTGCCGAAGACGCCGGAGACGAGGTTCAGCACCTGGTCGCCCGGCGAGATCATGCTGGCGGCAGCCGCCTCGAGCCCGAGGATGGCCTCGCCCTGCATGATGATCGTGTCGTAGTTGGTGCGGAACACGAGTTTCAGCAGGTCGTTGACCCGCGCGAACGTCTCGATGAACGCCGGGTCGTAGTGGTAGAGCACCGGGCGCGACTGGTCCCTGAGGGTGCGCGCCGTGACCTCCACCGGTCCGGCCGCGAGATTGAGCCGGGGCCAGTTCGTCGCCATGCAATCGTCCTTTTGGTGCTACAGCGATTGGCGGATATTCCGTCGTCCCGGGGAATCGATCGTCCTTCCGGAGTTCCGTCCTTCCGGAGTTCCGTCCTTCCGGGATTCCGTCCTTCCGGGGTTCCGTCATCCCGGGGTTCCGTCATCCCGGGGTTCCGTCATCCCGAGGAACGAGGGATCTCGT
>CAIPGK010000342.1 GCA_903864575.1 uncultured Chloroflexota bacterium | reverse complement strand
TGACGACCCCGATGGCTCACTATCACGAATCACTAGGTCAATACGTGAATTGTGGTCCGCGTAGCTGGTTCTAAGGTTCGAGTGGCGCACACTTCGCGGATGACGATCGGTTGGCTCGAGGGAGCGAAGCATGACGAACGACAGGCAGGCCTGGTTGACCGAAGGCTGGCCGGAGTTCAGGGCCGCGGCGCCCTGGGTGATGGCGGAGATGGTGGCCTCCGAGCCGGACCTCGTGGAGCCGATCCTCGGCGACCGCGCCGCCGCCGATGTGGCGCGGCTCGTCGTCGAGGCGATCAGACGGTCCGAGCCGGTGGTCGTTTCCGGTTGCGGGACGAGCGAGCATGCGGCGCAGGCGATCGCGATGTTGCTCGATGGTGCGCTTCGTGGCGTGGGCTGGCGGGGCGGTCTGGTGGAGGCTCGTCAGGCGTTTGATGCCGCGCTCGACCCCCGCCCGGGCGGTCTTTTCATCGCGGTCACCCACGACGGTGGAACGCGCGCGACATCACTCGCCGCTGAAGCTGCGCTGGCCTCGGGCGCGCGCGTCGCACTTGTCACCGGCAACCCCGGGGCGTCGTTGGCGGCAATTGCGGACGCGATCATCGTGACCCCAAAGCATGATGATTCGTGGTGTCACACGGTCGCCTACGTGTCCGCGATCCTCGCCGGAGGGGCCATCGCCGGCAGCGTGCTTGGAGCGCCAATCGACCCGTTGCCGCTCCGCGCCTTCCTTGCAGCGTGCGTGACCGGGGATGGTCAGGCCGCCGCGGTTGCTGAAACGCTCAACAGCGCGGCGCCGCTGGTCATCGCGGGCGCGGGCGCGGATGAGGTGACGGCCCGTGAGCTTGCCCTGAAGGTGGAGGAAGGACCGCGACTTCCCGCTGTCGGCAGGCATCTGGAAACGCTGCTGCATGGACACCTGGCCGGGAACGTTCCGTCAACCCGGCTGCTGCTGCTGGCGGTCGATCTGCCGGGACGTCGGAGGGACGCCCGATTGGCGTTGGCCTCACAGGCTGCGGTCCGGTCAGGGCTTGCCCCTGCTGCCGTCCTCTCCCCTGCCGCCGCTGCGACGCCGGGGCTGGTGACGCCGGGTGGCCGCCTGGTGCTGCCACCGGCGCCTGAAAGCTCCCTCCCGGCCCTGCCCGCATTGCTTGGCGGCGCGGCGGCCCTGCAGCGGCTGACGCTGGCGCTGGTGGATCTCGCGGGGGTCAATCCCGACCTGATCCGCCGGGAGGAAGCACCCTTCCGTGAGGCGGCCGCCATCTGCGAGGAGTCCGAGGACTGGTAGCCCGTAGGTTTCCCGGGCCACCCGCCTGCCGGGCTAGCGCCCATAAACGGAGACGTGCCGCCTGCTGTCCCGTGTGAATGGTTCGCCGAGCCAGCCGCCCCAGCGGGCGTGAAGGCGCATCCCGGCGATGCGGGCCATGAGGTCCAGTTCCGATGGCCACGCGTATCGGCAGACGATCGGGAAGACCTCTACCCCCTTCGCGCTGAGGTGAACGTGGCTCTCGTCGAGCATCTGGTTCACCGGATCGTGACGGCCGACATCGAAGGTCACCTCGTCGACCTCGATCGCCTCGGCATCGACATACTGATCGTCCCGCAGGCGATACAGGAATGCCGGGGTGAAGGCCTCGACGACGAAGACGCCTCCCGTGGCAAGGTGGCGTGCGACGTTTTCGAAGCAGCGCACCTGCTCGTCCTGCGTCAACAGATTGAAGAAGGTGTTGAAGATCAGGTAGATCAGCGGATACTCGCCCTCCACCGGGACGAGCGAGAAGTCGCCGAGGGTCACCGTCAGATCGCCGCCGCCGGGCTTGGCGCGCAACCGGGCGATCATCTCCGGGGAGAGGTCGATTCCATCGACACGCACCCCACGCTGCGCCAGCGGCAGCGCGATCCTTCCGGTGCCGATGGCCAGTTCGAGCGCGGGTCCCGATCCTGCGAATCCGGCGAGGAACTCCACGGTCTCGGCCTCATCGCCGCGAAGCGAGTCGTCGTACCGTTCGGCGCTCGCATGACCGAACGAAAGCATGGGGTCGTAGCGCTTCATGAGGTTTTCTCCGGGTCCTGATCCGTGCTTGCGCGGCAGCATCGCACGTCGCCGTGTTTGCTGGGAACGTCGTGGAATGCCGGACCCGCCGACGGGTGAACAACTCGAATGCGCGGCGAGCAACCCGCTCGCCACCACACGGGACCGAACAGTGTTCCCCAGCCTGACGTTCGCCACGGAGACCGGTGCGATCATCCTGAAGGCACGGGGCGACATGCAGTCCCGGGCGCCGGTCGTCTGCGATCTCCAGACGCCGCGTTTCATCGTCTCGAGGATCGGCGACCGGCGTAGCGCGAGGCGCTCGGTCTGGCGAGGATCGATCCCGCGCGCAGGGCATCCAGCGCCTCCCGCTGTCGCAATGGACGCAGGATCCGGATCTGCTTGTGCCTGACCGTGCTTCGGCGAAAATCGGGGAATGCACTGCGGGGTTGGCGGCGACCAGCCCTGTTTCACGCACGAGAGCGGCGGAAGGTGGGTTCGGGATGCGCTACCAGCGAATGATCATGGAAGTCGAGAGCCCGGAGCAGATCGGGTATGACCTCGTTCGCGTAAATCTGGCCGAGAGTTCGATGCGCGACCGCACGCTGGCCGCTCTCGGCATGAACCCGGAAGACCTGTCGGGGTTGCTGCTCCAGTACGCCGATCACCGCGGGAGTGAACCCGCGCGCGCAGCCATCGCCGCCGATGGCGAGGGTACCGCTCCTGATGACGTGCTGCTGACGGTTGGCGCGGCGGGCGCGCTCTTCCTTGCGGCGACGGCCCTGCTGGAGCGCGGCGACCGCCTGATCGTCGCCGCGCCGAACTACGCCTCCAATCTCGAAACGCCCCGTGCGATCGGCGCGGAGATCGTGCCGCTCGATCTTCGGTTCGACGAGGGCTGGCGCGTTGATCCGGATCGTCTTGGCGGGTTGTTGTCCGATGGCGCGAAGATGGTCAGCCTGACGACTCCGCACAACCCCACGGGCGCGGAACTCCCGTTTGAGGACCTTCGAACCATCGTCGCCATGACCGAACGCGCCGGGGCGTGGCTTCTGGTGGACGAGACCTACCGTGAACTTGCGAGCGAGCCGGGTCCGCTGGCGGCGTCGCTGGGCGAGCGGGTGATCAGCGTGTCGTCGCTTTCGAAGACGTATGGCATTCCCGGCATCCGGGTCGGCTGGGCCGTTTGCCGCGACCGGGGCCTGATGACGACCCTGCTGGCAGCGCAGGAGCAGGCGGCCCTCTCCCACTCCGTGCTGGACATGGCCGTCGCCGAGTGGGTGCTGGCGCGGCGCGACTGGTTTCTTCCCGAGATCAGAGAGCAGGTCGCCCGCCGCCGGGGAATGGTGCGGGATTGGATCGCCCTGGACGGGCGGTTTGCGTGGGTAGAGCCGAGCGGCGGGGTGGTTTGCTTCCCCCGCATCGCTGACTCCTCGGTGGATGCCCGCGGCTACTTCGGCCGACTGCAGGCGGGCGGCGTGTTCGTCGGCCCCGGTTGGTGGTTCGAACAACCGGAGCACCACTTCCGGCTCGGGTACGGCTATCCGACGGACGCCGAACTTGCGGACGGTCTCGCGGCGCTTTCGTCGACGCTGGATGAAATTTCCTGACCAGGCCATGCGCCGTTAGCTCGCCTGGGCAGCTGGGCTCAGGACACCTGCATCGTGCGGAGCGGCCTGTCCTGTTTCCAGAGGGTGACTTCCAGGTGCTCGCCGCCCTCGCCAAGGCGCGTGATGACCGCTTCGGTGAGATCGACAAGAAACACGATGCCCTCACGGTCTGTCGGGTACCCATACTCTGCGAGCAATGCCCTCGCGTGATCCTCGCACGCAGGCAACGCAGTCCCTGCCACCTTGCCGTCGCCGGTCCAGTCGGGAGGTTCGGCGGACTGTCCGTGCAAGGCAAGGCGGGGATCGCGCCGGAGATCCCTGACCTTGCGGGAGGCGGGCATCGCTCCGATCCACAGGTCTGCGCCATCCTTCGAGAAATTCAATTCGGTCCCGCTGATGCGTGGCGCGCCGTCCTCGCGGATCGTGGCGAGGTAGTTGTGCTTGCCCGCCTCGAGCGACCGCCTGATTTCAGCCGCGAAAACCGGTTCCGCTGCCGCGAACTCGCCCCAGCGCATGGTGGCTACCCCACGAATTTCCGCTTGTTGGCGACATAATCGACGAGGATGTATTCGCCCAGTTTGTCCGGTGTCGCGACGAAGACGCGGCCGGTGTTGATCCGCATCAGGTCGTTGATGAAGGACACCATGTACGGA
>CAIPGK010000341.1 GCA_903864575.1 uncultured Chloroflexota bacterium | reverse complement strand
GTGAGCGCTGGCCGGCGTGGGGAGCGCCGGCCCGCGCGAACAAAGGGGGGGAAGGGATGCGGGGCGTCCGGACCTGCGGGAGAACGGGCGGGACGCGGGCGCGGGGTGGGATGCGGGTGCGCGCTGCGGGCGCGGCGGGAACGAGGAGCGCCGTGGGGACGGCGCGGAAGATGTCGGTCAGATGCGGGCCGCGGCGGGCGCCAGCGAGACGCGGCCAGGGACGATGCGGGCCGGCGCGCCGCGGCGACGGGTTGCCAGCAGGACGCCAGCGCCAATCAGTCCGAGGGCGGCAAGCAGGGCCGATTCGCCCGAGGGAGCAAATGGCGCGCTGGAAGCGGCGGGATGGGCATCGGCGCGGAGAACCGTGCCGGTTCGGCCATCGATGGTCATGGCGATCCGGTCGCCCGGCTGGAGGGCGTCGACGGGGGTTTCCACCCCGGCGCGGGTAACCGAAAGACCTAGGGCAACCGGGAAGGCGACCGGCGCGGACCCATTCCGCTCCTGGATGGCGAGGCGGCCGTCACGCATGCCGAGCACGGTGCCGTCGATGGAGATCGGGAGAACCTCGGCGTACGCGCCGGGTTGGGGGAAGGCCACGAGCGCGGGTTCCGCGCCGACAGCCGGGTCGTTCACGAGGAACGTGAAGCCGACGATGGCGAACAGAATGGCAAAGGTGAAGATCGGGGCGAGGATGCGGTTGATCCTGCTGCTGGATGAGTTCGTGACGGAGCGCATGTGCGTCATCCTCCTTGCGGGTGACGGTACGATGCGGGGCGGTTGGAGCGGCGGGGGCGCCCGACGTGGGAGACGGGAGTGAGGCGGGGAACCCGGTCCATCCGGATCGGTCCGGGTTCCCGCGGAGGCGGTCCATTTGGCGCGGACCGTTGCCTCCCTGTCACCTCTACATACGACGAACCGGCGCGGATGGTTTCATGCCGGCTCGTCTTCGCCCCGGATTGGGGGGCGAAACCGTAGCTGTTGCGGGGTCGGCTGGCGGAGACGGTCGAAGCATGCTGGCTGAGGGCTTGATTCGGGTCCGTCGGGGTCTCTCGCTTGCCTAGAACAAGTGTACGTAAACGTTCCGGTTTGTCAAGGGGTATTCCGAACGAATTTTCTGATCGACTGGTGCGGGCTGGGGTGCTTGGCGCATGCGCGTCGCAACAGGCGTGCCATCGCCGCGAAAAGGCGGCAGCCCCGGGCGGTGCGGGGGCCAGGGGCTGGGGGGGTGGCCGCCCGGGGTCAGGCGATCCGGTTTCGTCGTCGGCGTCGCTTGCGGTGTGGGCGGATCGGGCGGATGGAGGGGCCGTCGGGGTCCGGGGTTGGCGCAGGGGTGGGGGTTGAGGTTGGGTCGACTGCCGGGTCGATCGGTTCGCGGCAGACGCTGTCGATGCATTGCAGATCGTCCGGGCAGCCGAAGGCCTCGCAGCCGTCGACGACGACGATGCCGCAGACCCCGCCGATGCAGGTCTGGTTCGGCCCGCAGGGAGGGCAGGTTTGCGTCGCGCTGCCCTCCGCGTCCGCGCGATTCGTGCCGATTGCGGCTGCGGTGGCCGTGGCGGTCACCGCGGCGGCAAGCACGCCGAAGACGTGCCTGCGTGTCTGTGGGCGGGCGAGCGCGAGCGCGATGCGATCGATGTCGAGGTCGATATGTATGAAGTGGGGCATGGATTCCAACTCCGGGGCAGGGATGGCGGGAGAGGTCGCTGATTCGATTGTGCGCCTGCTTCATGACGGGAGCGGGAAGATTGCGTGAGGATCATGTGGTGTTCGCGTGAAATCGGTTCCTGTGGCGTTCATGATCGCCCTGCCGTGCGAAGATGCCTGCACGATTCGTTTGTACCGACGCCGATATCGGCGCCCGAAGGAGAAACCCATGACCCGGCGGCGCATCGACGCTTCGCACGTCATCGCCTACCAGAACGGCGGTCACCGCTATCTGAAGGATGGCGTGGTCGTTACCGAGGGGAACAGCATCGTTCACGTCGGTCCGGCAGGCAGCTTCAACGAACCGGTGGACGAGGTGCTCGACGGAACGGGCATGCTCGTCACCCCCGGATTCATCAATACCCATGCGCACCTGTACGAGTCTCCGCTGGACAAGTCCTTCGTCGAGGACATGGGCCGGCGGCAGTTCTATCTTTCCGGGCTGTTCGAGTACCTTCCGGTCCGCTCGATGGCGATGGACGATGAGGGCGCGCGCGCCTGCCTGGCCTACTCGATGGCCGAACTGCTCCGCACCGGCACGACAACGGTGATGGAGATCGGGAGCTATGGAGACTGGGCCGTCGAGGAGGCGGGCAAGGTCGGAATGCGGTTGTGCATGGGCCTCGGCTACCGCTCGGGGCGCTGGTACACCGACGACGGCAAGGCAGTGAAGTACGAGTGGAACGAGGCGGCCGGTCTCGCCAACATGAAGAAGGCGATCGACTTCATCGAGCGCACCTCCGGGTCGCAGGATGGCCGGATCACCGGGTTCCTCTCGCCATCACAGGTGGATACCTGCACGGAGGACCTGTTGCGGAAATCCCGCGATGCGGCCACCCGGATGGGCGTGCCGTTGGCGCTGCATACGTCGCAATCGGTCAACGAGTTCCTCGAGATGACCCGCCGCCACGGGAAGACCCCGATCGAGTGGTTGCGCGACATGGGTTTTCTCGGGCCGGACGTGATTCTCGGCCACTGCATCATCCTCGCGCCGGGGACGTGGACGAACTGGCCGGGCGACGACATCGGCATTCTTGCGGATACCGGGACGAACGTCGCCCACTGTGTCTGGGTCTTTGCCCGGCGCGGCATCGCGATGGAGTCCTACGCCCGCTACCTCGCGCGCGGGGTGAACATGACCCTGGGCACGGATACCTGCCCGCAGAGCATGCTCGACGGCCTGCGTTACACGGCGGTGGTGAGCAAGATCGTGGACCGGCAGACGGAGGTGGCGACTGCCGCCGATGTCTTCAACTCGGCCACGCTCGGCGGCGCGAAGGCGATGGGCCGGGATGACCTCGGCAGGATCGCCACCGGCGCGAAGGCGGACCTTCTGCTCTGGGACGCCGGGTCGCTGTTCATGGCGCCGCTGCGTGACCCGATCCGGAATCTCGTCTACTCCGCGCAGCCGGAGGACCTGAACACGGTCATCATCGACGGGCAGATCAGGATGCAGGACCGGGAGATCCCCGGCGTGAACATGGCGAGCCTGGC
>CAIPGK010000340.1 GCA_903864575.1 uncultured Chloroflexota bacterium | reverse complement strand
TCATCCCGGCCGTGCTCGCCGCGAACCGCACCTGGACCCTGCCGGACCGGACCGGGATCCTCATGGTCGGACCGACCGTAACGGTGCGGTCGCAGGCGATCGTGGTGACGCCGAACGACGCCAACCAGGCCTTCACGATCTCCTGCATCGCCGGGGAGGTGGCGACGGGCGGGGGCATCTGGACCGGATTCGCCGGCGGCGGCGCGACGCTCAACCAGTCGAGCCCGTCAACCGCCAACGGCACGACCCCGGGCGGGTGGGCGGTCAACATCAGGAACAACACCGCCAACACCGGCCAGGGAACGATCTACGTGATCTGCCTGGCGATCTAGGCGAACGGAAGGAGCGGGAGATGGCCAGGTTCTGCGTGACGGTCCCGGACGGCGAGGAGGAGCAGCGGGCGATCGCGGCGTTCTGCCGCCGCGAGCAGATCGCGCCCTGCGACCGCTCGGTGGTGGAGCGGGTGCTCGGTGGGTGGGTGCGGCAGGTGACCGTCGACATGGAGGCGGCCGCGGCGGCGGACGCGGCGCGGGAGCGGGCGGAGCAAAGTCTCGCGCCGGTCCGGGAGAACGGGGATGCCTGAGACGGTCGAGTTGCACGTCGTCTACGACGGCACGATCACCGGCGCGGTGGACGCCGCGGTCGGTCCACCCGGCCCGATGGGGCCGCAGGGGGCGGCCGGCCCGCAGGGCGCGCCCGGTTCGGCGGCTGTGCCAGCAGTCGAGGCAACGCCACGCGGCGTTCTCTTCGCCGACGGCGCCGGCTGGATCGGCGCCGCGCCGCAGGTGCAGATCGCCGCCGCCAACGAGTTGCGGGTCTGGGGGGGCGAGGACCGGACCGGGGCGCACGCCTCGGTCGCCGCGGCCGGAGGGGACGGCGAGATCGGCGTCGTCTCCGGCGCGCAGTCGCTGCGTGCGAAGGTCGCGGCCGCGATCGCGTCGTTCATCGCGGCGGGATCCAGCGCGGTCTCCGCGACCCTGTCGGCCTCCACCCGCTCGGCCCAATTGCGGATCGACCATTCCTCGGCGCGGTACGTCGAGGCCTACGCCGACGCGAACCGGGGGCAGGTGCGGATCTCCCACGCGCCATCCGCCGGCGAGGAGGCCGTGCGGCAGATCGATACCGCGCTGGTGCTGCGCACGAGGGCAGTCCGGGTGGATGCCGGGGTGGGCACCCCCGAAATCATCGTGCCGTGCGCTGCCGGCGAGATCGTCACCGGCGGCGGCGCGGTCTGGACATCGGGATCCGCCGCACGGTTCTGGATCGCCTCGTCGGGGCCGATGGAGAACGCCGGCGGGTGGTCCGCCCGGGGGATGAACAACACCACGGGCTCGAACGTCCTCCGCGTTCACGCCATCTGCCGGAAGCGGCTGGGCGGGATAAGCGTGGTCGAGAGCCGGGAGGATGCGGAATGAGTCCTGGAGTCATCGCGGTCTGCCTGGGGACGGCGTCGCTGGCCGGGCTGGCGCTGGCGCAATCAGTCTCGCAGGAACTGGACCGGATCGAGAACCTGGTTATCGGCAGCACCGGGCTGGTGGCGGTCGCCATCCCGGCCATCCTGGTGATGTGGAAGGCGCTGAACACCGCCCAGCAGCACCGGGTGGAGGAGATGCAGCGGACGATCGAGCGGCTGCAGCGGGAGGTCGATCTCTGCCGGCCGTCCTACGTCAGCCAGGGGCCGCCGCCGGTCCATCGCGCGGCCGGAGCGCCGCGGGAGGAGGCGCCGTCATGAACCGGAGATCGCTCGGGCTCGCCGCACTTGCCATGATTCCCGCCGTCGCCGCGGCCCAGGAGCCGGTCGCGACGGAGACGTCCTCGTCCCCGCAGGTGGCCCGCCAGCCGTCGCCGAAACCGGCAGACGGTGGTGTGGCGCCCGCGGTGGGCGGGGGCGGGAGGGTGGAGTGGGAGGGCTACGCCTTCGACGCCGAATCGCCCTGCACGGCCTACGTGGTGGAGCGGACCGACACGCTCTCGGGGGGGACGGTCGGGCTCGTCTTCTTCATCCCCGGGTACGCGCCGCTGGGACCGGTGGCGCATCCCGCGACCGGCGTCTTCGCGGCGGCGGCCGTCGGGGACGCCTACCAGCTCGGCGAGGAGGGCATCGTCAATGGCAACGGGTGAGGAGCGGACCGGAGAGCCCCGTGTCGGGCGGCCGCAGCCGGTCGGGTCGCCGGCGCCGGAGTTGCCCGAGGAACGGCCGGAACCAACACCGGCGATCTCGAAGGAGAGCGATTTCCGCGCGCTCGGCGATCTGCCGAAGGAGACGTGGCGGCAGGTGCTGGCGAGCGCGGAGAGCCCGCTCCTGGCCGACCTGGACGCGATCCACGCGGCGGGGTCGGGGCACGGCCTGCTGGCGCTGGCGCAGGCGTACAAGGAGTCGAGTCTCGGGAAGGCGGCCAACGCGCGGGCGAGCCGCAACCCGCTCGGGCTGATGGAGCGGGACGGGCGGACGTTGCGTCGCTTCCCGTCGTGGGCCGACGCCTTCCGGGAGTGGTCCGCCCGGATCGCTGATCCGGGGTACAAGGGCGGGGTCTATCCCCCGGGTTGCACCCTCGAGCGGCAGATCGTCACTTATGTCGGCGGACCGCGCTGCTGGGAGACGCGCGGCCGGGATTGCGCGAACGGCGAGCGCTGGAATCCGGCGCTCGAGGCGTCCGGCGACGCGTGCGATCCGGCGCAGCCGTCGATCAACCGGTATCTCTGCCAGACGCTGCAGCGAATGCGGGAGTGGGCCCGGATGACCCGGCAGGCGGGCGAAGATGACCCGCCGCCGGTCGTCTGCTGGGGGGACGACGACCGCGATCATCCGATGGACATGGTCTGCGGTGGGAAGCCGCACGGGCGGAGCTACGGCTTTCTCGATGACCTCGGTTTGCCGTACTACCGCTACATCGTCGGACACGGCGGGGACCGGGAGACCCAGCACCCCGGGATCGATCTGCAGTTGCCCTACGGCGCGCCGGTTCATGCTCCGGGCCGCGGCGCCGTCGTCTGCGTCGGCGAGCAGGGGAGCCCGCTCTGGGGCCAGGGGTGCGGCGCCTACCATGATTACGGCGACGCGGCCTCGGGCGCGACCCACGGCGTGGGCAACCTGACGATCCTGATGGATCCCACGCCGGAGACGCCGCCGCTGAAGATCACGTTCGGGCACGCGAGGCAGGTCTTCGTCGGTCTCGGCGATCGGGTGGAGCCGGGGCAGATCGTCGCCACGACCGGGGGCATGAACGGCCCGCACATCCACTACGAGGTCGCCCAGGAGCGGAACGGTACCTACTGGCTGGTCGATCCGGTCGCGTGGACCCGGAAACTGATCC
>CAIPGK010000339.1 GCA_903864575.1 uncultured Chloroflexota bacterium | reverse complement strand
GTTGACCGTGTTGGAGACATTGCTGGGCAGGATGATGTCGTTTTCTTCGGCCGCGAGGATGGCGTCCGCATTGTGCATCGCCGCCTCCTCCTCATTGCCGGCCATTTTCGTCTCTCGCACGTGGGTTGAGTTCGGATCGAGTCCCTGATCAAGGGTCACGATCACCTCGAGCGGCTCGTAATCGACGAGGACCGCGGCGGCCCCATCTTCAGCCGCGGCCTCCGACTCCGCCAAAACGAACGCAACCGGTTGCCCGGCCCAGAGCGCTTCACCTTGGGCTATCGGTGTCTTGACCGGGTTGCCGTTGGCATCTTTCGCCCACGGAAGATCGGCAGCGGTCAACACTGCCACAACGCCGGGAACGCGCATCGCGGCGCTGCTGTCCACTCCGAGAATGCGGGCATGCGCGTAGGCGCTGCCGACCGGCCGGGCGACGAGCAAACCGGGGATCCGGAGGTCGCCGGTGAAGCGCTCCTGGCCGGTCAGTTTCGGCGGGGAATCGAGGCGCTTTACGCGCTGACCAACGGCGACATGGGCTGCCATGCTGAATCCTCTCCACCTGTAGGGATGGCCATTCAGGACCACGCGGCGCGCGTTCACGGCCGCGGCCTCTGCCAAGGATTCTATCACCGGCGCGTTGAGACGCCCGTTGCCTCAGGCTCCCTCGTTCGCGGCGATGACATCCTCGGGACCCCACTCGTGCACTCGGAGGGGGGTCGCATCCAGGTCATCGAGGAATCCATAACGCTCCAGCGCGGCTTCGATCTGGGCCGCGCTCTCGGCCTCCCACATCGAGAAGATCCGCTCGTCGCCCGGGTCCGGGGTCCACGTCTTCAACCAGCATGCGCCGCCACCGGCTGCAACTGATGCCTTCGCAAGCGCCAGCAGCCGGGAGGGCGGGCGAACAGCCTCGTCGTCACCGTCCCGTTTTGTATGCACGACCAGATACCGCGCCATTGCGAAATCCTCGCTAGCCTCTATTGCCGCGGATGCCCTGCCGAGTTAGCCGCCTGTGGACGAGCCGCCGGACGAATTCCCGCCGCCACCACCGCCGCCACCGCGCCGCCTGCGCCGCCTGCGGCTCTTTTTCGGTGCGTCGCCGGAGCTCTCTCCGCTCGTGCCGCTGGCAGACAGCCCGGCGCCTTCGACCACCGCTTCGGCAAGGGCGAGCGCCTCGGCCACAGCCTCGGACATCACCGGCGCCACAGCAGGCGCTGGCGCCGCCGCGGCCGAGGCAGGCGCCGGAGTTTTCGCCATCGCAGGCCGCTCGGGTCGCTCGGCTCGCTCAGGTCGCCTGGGCTGCTCAGGCCGGGGCGCGGGCGGCGGGAAATCACCCGCGACGCCAATCTCGGCGGGGGTGAGCACGAGCTCGGTCCCGTCTCCATCGAGCCGAACGGTAATCAACTCCCGCATCAGCTGCATCGCGACGACCACGCCGGGTCCCGCCTGCGTATCGACTGGCTGCCCGAGCCGCGGCATCATCGCCTTCATTTGCTTGTACTGCTCGTTCTCGTACGACAGGCAACAAAGCAACCTGCCGCAGACCCCGGAAACCTTCTGAGGATTGAGCGGAAGGTCCTGCGTCTTGGCCATGTTCATCGAAATCTCGGGGAAGACCGGCAGCCAGGAGGCGCAGCATAGCGTCCTCCCGCAACGACCGACGCCGCCGAGCAACCGCGCCTCGTCTCGAGGGCCGACCTGCCGAAGTTCGATCCTGCAGTGCATCGCATCCGCGCAATCGTGCGCAAAGTCCCGGAGCCGGGATTGGTCGGGGGATCGCTCCCGTTCCGGCAGCGAGTAGTTGATCGCGAGCATCGAGCCGTCAAACGAGTATTCGGCGCTGATGACCTTGATCGGCAACCGGCGTGACCGGGCGAGCGCGGCGCATTGCTTCACGGCTCGCGCCGATTCCGAACGCATCTCCTCCATGTGGGCGACATCGTTCTCGTCCATCACCCGGAGGATCGGCGTCACCTCGCCCTGGAGCGAGTTCTTCGCGATCTGCTGCGGCGCAATGACGACTCGCCCTCCCTCGCGCCCGCGGCCGGTCTCGACCACCACCCAGTCGCCAACACGAATCGGTTCCAGTCCAGCCCGGAAGTAGTAGGTTCGTCCGGAGTCGCGGAATCGCACGCCTGCAACGAGCTCCGCCTTGCCATCGGCAATGTCGGCGTCGCTTTGCCGGGACTCGTCGTGGCACGAGCACCCCCCGACAGGTTCCCCTGCTACAAGGCGAGCGCGAAACCGGTCCCGCGCGAGGGCTCGCGCCTGATCGATGGTCATGCCGGCGATCGGCACGATCGGGTTCACGGACTCGGCCACTGGAGCACCATCCCTTCGAGGGCAAGACGCGGGCGGACATTCGCATCCAGGTCGGCCAGGCAGCGCTGGGTCGCGGCGACGGCATGAGCGATGCTCGCCAGATCCAGCGATTCGGCCAGGCGGACAATGCGCTCCACCTCGCGGCGATAGGTCAGATGACTCGCGAGCCCGCAATGGGCCAGCAACACGTCCCGCCACACGGCGAGCGCTATCTCAAGTTCGGTGAATATCTCTGCCCGGCGCTTGGAAAACCCGTCGCCAAGCTTGAACGCGGTCGCAAGCCGGTCATATCTGGTCCCTGCAATCCACGCCAGTGCGCCGGCGACGGCTTCCCGCTCTCCCGTCAGCATGGCCGGATTCGCCGCGGCTGCCAGCGCCCAACCTGGACGTCCGTGCGCGAGCGCCGCGACCTCGGCGGCCAGCGTGGGATCGATTCCATGGTTCACCAATCCGCGCGCGATCGCTCCCGCGGAAACAGGCCGCAGATCGACCGCAAGACACCGGGAGCGGATCGTCGGCATCAGCAACTCTGCGTCGTCGGCGAGCATCAACAGCACGACGGCAGGTGGGGGTTCTTCAAGTGTCTTCAGCAGCGCTTCCTGCGCGGCGCCCTGCATGGTCTCGGCGTCGTCCACCACGATCACTCGTCGCGGAGCCTCAACCGGCCGGAGCGCCGTGGCAGCCCGGATTTCACGAGCGGTTTCAATGTTCAGCGTGGTGTGCTTGCCATCCTTCTGGGTGGCAGCCTGCGTCGCCAGACTCCAGGTCCGAACGTCCGGATGCGTCCCGCGCGAAATCTTCCGGCAGGAACGGCACATGCCACAGGGGATTCCCGGATCGGGCCGATCCGTTGCATCGCAACAGAGGGCCTGCGCGAAGACCTGCGCAAGCGTGGCTTTGCCGATGCCGGATGGTCCCGCCATCAGGTACGCATGGCCCACCCGACCCTCCCGGATGGCAAGCGCAAGCGATGCGACCGCAGTCTCATGGCCCCAGATGGGCCAGACGGCGCCGCTGCTGCCGCCGGTCTCCAAGTGGCCGGCTGCGCCGTCCGCCATCAGGCTGCCCGGCGCTTCACTGGCCGGCGCGTCGGGGCCTTCTCGGCCTCCTCCACGTCCTCCGCGCCCTGTGAGAGCATCTCGACCACGACCTGCCGATCGGACGTCTTGAACTCCGCATCGGCCGGCAGCGTCCTGATGAACTGAAGAAGACCCTCGCCGTTCATCACCGGATAGTCCGGATCTTCGATGTCGACGAGATTCGCGAGCCGGTTGAGAAAGACGATCGCGCCGTCCGTCTCGAACGCGCCCGGCGCTCCGGAAAGGGCGGTCTCCAGGGAGTTGACGTCGTTCGTGGCATCGACAGACGGGTTGCCGAGCTGCGGGCCGCCCATCCCGAAGAGGCGCGAGAACCCGGCCTTGCTCGCCTTCCGCCACTTGCCATCGGCGTAGGACACATCGCCCGCGAGATCGCGAACGGTAAGCGACAACACACCGCCCGGATGGACCAGAACGTGTGGCACGATCTTCTTCCCGGCCGGCACGTAATGCATCAGCGTGTACTTCTCTCCCAACGGCTTCAGGAGCACGTCGAGCGATTCGTCATTGCGGGGCGATCGGTTCCACTGGCTTACTTGCTGCATCCCCATGTGAAAGAGGGCCGTGCCCGCGAGGAGCGGGATGTATGCCAGCAACACACCGGTCGTGTTTTTCGATCCGGCGCTGACCGACAGCCAAAACGCGAACCCGAGCAATGCGACGCCCGCGATGGCCGTCAGCGTTGCCGCCCGCTTGCGCCGCTTGATGTACCCTGCATCGCGGATGATGCGCATCGAAACCCCATCCTCGCTCGTCAGGCCGCGAGGAGCGCCTGATCGTTCGTTTTGTCCGGATTCCAACCATGGAGTCTAGCACAGGGTCCCTGCCGTCTCGCGTTCATGGCAGTGTCTTGAGCCCGTATCTGTGCTCCAGCCAAAAGCGTCCTGCAGCGACTCCCGCCATGAACACAACCCCCGCCACCAGCGCCACCGCGGCTGGCCCCTGAACCTGACGGTAGCCGCTGAACGACCGATCCCGTCCCATCATCAGCACGCTGGCGTTCAGCACGATCGATCCAACCACCGCCGCCGCGGAGCCAACCAGCACCAGCGCCACCGGGGTCCAAAGCCAACCTGCGCCGCTTGCCACGGCAACCGCGAACGGCGCTTGGGCCACCACCAGCAGCAGCACCTCACCGAACCCGGTGACGGTGCGTCGCGACCAGTCGCCACGACGCCAGAGCGTGGTCGCAGTCATGTAGCACAACCCCACCGCGAGCGAGATTCCGGTCAGCAACCCGGTTGCCAACCTGATGAGGTTGTCCGGTTCGTACAGCGGATTCCTGCCGATGTCGACCAGGAACGCATTCATTCCGTCGGCGGCGAGCACCGCCACGAACGCGCCGAGCAGGATCGCGACCCCCGGAGCAGGAAAGCGAAAGGCCCGGAACCGGCCACGTCCGATCAGGTAGAGCGTGGACATGGCAAACCCGCCGTAGATGCCGGTCATGCGGGCGTCGAATGGAAGGGGTTGTCCACCGAGCGCGAACGAGTGGCTCGGCCGCTGCGCGCACAGCCCGTGCAGCATCGCGTGCGCCTTGTGCGAGAGCGGCCACGGCGCGAGCAGAAACGCCAGAATCAGCCCCGCCGCGGTTATCAGGAGCCAAGGCACGCCCGCCGCGGCATGCGGGCCTTCGCCTGCAACGTCCTGCCGCACGAGGCTTTCCGACGCGTTCATCCCGGCTCCCCAGCGGCCGCCGCAATTGACGGGACCGCGTTCTTCCTCTACACCGTAACGGGTTCGACGGCGTTCATCCACCCGGGAGAGTATTCGTGAGCAACACCGCGCGCACCAATCGCCGCGACAGCGGCATGTGGGGCTACATCGCGGCGGGCATCGCCCTGACCGCGTTCGGAGTCCTTTACCGGGCGGTGAAGCAAGGCCGCAGCGCCGATCTCGACCACCATGCGACGATCACGATTCAGCGGCAGCAACACCCGGTCTTCGATGCGGTGATGAACCTCGTTTCCTGGCCCGGGTTCCCACCGCAGAGCCGGATCATCCCATGGCTGCTGCCGATCGGGTGGCTCCTGCAAGGGAAGAAACTCGAAGCGCTCATCCAGTTGCTCGGCTGGGGAACCGGCGCAATCTCGTTTCTGGTCAAACGCTCGATGCGGCGTCCGCGGCCAAATCACCCCGAAATCACCGTGAAGGAGGCGAACATCGGCGGCACCTCCTTCCCGAGCGGGCATGTCATCATCTATACC
>CAIPGK010000338.1 GCA_903864575.1 uncultured Chloroflexota bacterium | reverse complement strand
TTCCGCCCCATGTCGAGTACGCGCTGACCCCGCTTGGCGTCTCGCTGAGCGAGCCGGTTTCCGCGCTGGCCAACTGGGCGGTCCAGCATCACGACGCGATCAAGCATCACCGCGACGCGTTCGATGCCGCCCGCCAGGCAGATTGACGCGGGCGCCATCGCGGGCGCGCAAACACGAACCCCGGCCGTGTGGCCGGGGTTCGTGCGGGGTGGGGAAAGGAAATGGGGAGGAGGGGAATTCGGGTTCTGTTCGTGTCGAGCGTCCGGGGGGAGGGTCCGTTACGCTCGTATCCCCATATACGCGCGCACTCCGGTTCCGGATTCATCGACCCCCTGAACGGTCACGCAGGCCGTTCATCCCGGACCTGCGTCCCGGCGACGAGGACCATTGGCCCTCCCTTCCCCGTTACGGCTTTGGCATGACCTCGACGAAGACCTCGTTGCGGCGGACCTCGGGCGGGGTTCCCGGCGCATCGTAGCCGAAGAGGCCGGGATCCCCGGCAGGCGCCCAGTCGCCCTGCGCGATGCCTGCGAGAAGGCGCGCCTGCTGGGCCTCGATGTCCGCCGGGGACGGGTCGCCGTTGAAGCGGAGCACGGCGAGGGTCTGCCCGGGGACCTCGATGATGCGGACCCGGTCGCTTCCCGGCTTCGGCAGGGTCTCCATCGTGTATTCCGACGGCATGAAGAAGCGCATCACCATCGTGCCGTCGCCGGCATCGTCAGGCTGGGTGGCGACCGGGGCGGTCATCGCGATCGGCGTGGCCATGTCGGCGGGTTGCATGGCGACCGGAGCGGTCATCGCGATCGGCTCGGACTGCATGGCGACGGGGGCAGTCATCGCGATCGGTTCCTGCGAGTCCGCCCGGTCCTTGGCGAAGATGAAATCCGCGAGGGCCATGAAGGCGGAGTACTGGGCCATCCCGCGCATCGGACCGGCCATGTCGGTCTCGGCGGCAATGCGCGGGCCGTACTGGCGGATCTCGATCGTGCCGATGCGGTCGATGATCTCGTAGGGTGGAGTTTCGATCTGCTCCTCGGCGCGGGTCATGGCGATGCGGCCTCCTGGGGCGGCTCCGGACGCGAGGGCGGCGGCGAGCGCGGCCACTCCACGCAGGATGTGTCGTCTGGCTGGCATGGGTCCCTCCCGAAAGGTGGCGGGCGGCGCTTCGGCATGGCGCGCCGCGTGGCGAATACTGAGTCCGAGTCTAGCGAGATGCCGCCGAACCGGAGGGGCGGTGCGCTACCAACCTCCCGGCGCTCCCTGTACGTACGGCGTCGCCCTGTGGCATCATGCGCGGCGATTTGCGGATAACGCACGAGTCGGCCGGAGCACCCCGGCCGGGAGCAGGATGGACCGCATGGACGCGCATCGCTTCGACCGCATCGCCCGGATCGTCGGCAACCGGCTCGGGCCAGTGGCTGGCCAGGGGGCGGGTCACTGGCTGGGCCGCAGGCGGGGACGCCGGGAGGCCATCGCCGCCCTTGCCGGGGCGGCCGCGCTCGCCGTGGGCCGCGGCCCCGCCGCCGCCGCCGTGGGGCGCCCGCTCGGGATGACCTGCGCCAACGTGCGGCAATGCACCGGGCTGGGCGCGTGCGGGTGGCCGGGCGAGGTCCGCTGCGAGTCCGACTGGGGCGGCGAGCCTGTCTGCTGTCTCGCTGGCGGGGAACCCTGCAACGCCGACCGGGAGTGCTGCGGGCAGTTGTCCTGCCTGATGGCGGACGACTCCTGCGGTGCCGGGTTCTGCGGCGCCGAGTCGGCGGCGGGCATGGGCCCGGAGGACGACGCCAACGACTGGGAGGCGTCCACCCCGATCGGCGTCGAGTGCGGGAACGGGGTCATCTGCACCGGGGAATGGGAGACCTGCGGGCTGGGCATCTTCGTGGATGGTCCCGCCGCCTGCTGCCTCGCGGACGGCGCGCCCTGCTCCGGCGAGGGGCAGTGCTGCCATACCTGCCTGGAGGGGACCTGCGTCTACCTCGGGCGGGGCGGGCTGGCGGCGCTGGAGGACCTCAACCTGCGTTCCGGGCCGGGAACGGAGTTCGAGATCATCGGGGTCGTCGCCGCCGGGACCATCGTCGACCCGCAGCCCTATTGGCGGAACGGCTACCAGCTCGTGGAGCTTCCGTGGGCGTCCGGGTGGGTGCTTGCCACCGGGTTGTCGGGGCACGCCGGGTAGGGAGGCGCGGCCGCGTCAGGCGTCAGACGTCAGGCGTCAGGTCAGCCAGCGGCGCGCGCGGTCGCTCGCCGCCAGCGTGCCGCCGCCTCCCCGGACCCCGGCCCCGCTCCTGATTTGCCCCTGCTCGGCACGTGCGTGGCTCCCGGACTGGTCCCGGATTGCATCGCGAGACGATCCGGGCGCCCCGACTGACGGCGCATCACGTGGCGCAGGCGCCCGAGATGCAGCTTTGCGGGGGAATGCACAGCTGGCAGGCAGCGCCGCCAGCGCCGCAGTAGGTCGGGTTGTTGCCGGGCATGCAGACGATGCCCATGTCGCAGCAGCCGCTGGGACAGGATGCGGCGTTGCAGACGCACGCCCCGGTCACGCAGGCCTGTCCGCTGAGGCAGCCGGCGCAGGCGGCCCCGCCGGCGCCGCAGCCATCCTCGCTCTGGCTGGCGAAGGGCACGCAGGAACCGTTGTTGCAGCAGCCGCTGGCGCAGGAAATGGCGCCGCAGGGCATGGGGGTGCTCGTCGGCTGGGGCGCGGGGGTGGCGGTGGGACCCGCGGCAGGCTGGCAGAACCCGCCGATGCAGGCAAAGGGCCGCCAGCCCCGCTGGCAGCAATTGCGGTCCTCGCGGCAGGCCTCGCGCGGGCCGATGCAGCGACAGCGGCCCTTGCCGTCCCGGTTGCGCGTACCGGTGGCGAGGTTGCACACGTTGGTGCAGCACTCCGCGTCGCGGGTGCAGATGTTGTCGGGCCGCTTCGTGCTGACGCATGGCCCCTCGCCGCCCGGCCGGCTGCCGCGGGCGAGGCTGACGCCCACTCCCCCGCCAAGCGCCACCCCCAGCGCGGCGACGATAGCCTGCCGGCGGTTCGTTCCGCCGTGGACGGCCCGGATGATCGCGTCGAACCGCCGACCGTCC
>CAIPGK010000337.1 GCA_903864575.1 uncultured Chloroflexota bacterium | reverse complement strand
TGACCGGGCAGCTCGGCCTCGGCTACATCGGGCGCAAGCAGCTCTGGGCAGCCGGGTTGCACATCCCCGGCGGCGTGCTGATCACCGCGCTGCTGGTCTGGATCATCGCGCTCGCGTGGCTGCGGCCGGGACGGGAGCGCGCCTGATGGCCCACCCGCCCCATGTTCCCATGCGGGGCCGCGACCGGTTCCAGTTCTGGCTGCTGATCATCGCGCTGGTGGTGGTCGTCGTCGGCGCGCTTCTCGTGGTGACCATTCCGACGAAACTCGGCCTTCCCGGTCTGCATCCCTCCACCCCCGTTGCGGTGGAGGCTACCCCCTGAGCCGCGGCAGATGACCAGAGCGGGTGGGCTACCTGGGCCGTCCGGGCCACCGGGAGCATTCGCGGGCATCCGGGCCGCGCGCGGGCCGCGCATCGACCGTGCGGAACTGCTCGACGAGGCGGGGCATGACCCGGCAGAACTCCGCGCCAACTTCGCGGACATCGGCAAGGTCAACCGGATCGGCGGCGGCACGCGGGTCATCCTGCGGACGCTGCCCGCCCTGCTCGACGGCATCCCCGCGGAGCGGCCGGTCTCCATCCTCGACCTCGGCTGCGGCATGGGCGACATCCCGATCGCCGTCGCGAACCTGCTGGAGCGGCAGCGCCGCCCCTTTGATCTGCTGGCGACCGATCTCAGCCCCGAGGTGCTTGCGGTGGCTCGGGACCGGATGGGATCGCGCCCCGGGATTACCCTCGCGGAAATGGACGCGCTCGCCACCGGGCTGCCAGATCGTTCCTTCGACCTCGTGCTCTGCTCACTCACCATGCACCACTTCGCCCCGGAGCAGGCGGTCTCGCTGCTGCGGGAGATGGCGCGGGTGTGTCGCGTGGGCATCATCGTGAACGACATCACCCGCTCGCCGCTTGGGTATGCTGCCGCGTGGGGGGCGGCGCGGGTCGCCACGCGGAACCGGCTGACCCGGAACGACATGCCCCTTTCGGTGCTCCGGGCGTACACCCCCGGCGAATTCCGCGCGATGCTGCGGCAGGCCGGGCTGGATGACGCGCAGGTGTCGACGCATCCGCTCTTCCGCATGGCGGCGGTATGGCGGCGGCTGGAGTGATCGGGCGAGAGATGACGACGTTCGACGCCGAGGCGATCGTGGTGGGCGGTGGACCCGCGGGGAGTGTGACGGCCTCCTTGCTGGCCGAGGCTGGCCATGCCGTGATCCTGCTCGACAAGGCGTCATTTCCCCGCCACAAGGCCTGCTCCGAGTACATCACGCCGGGCGGCGCGCGGTCGCTTGCGCAGCTCGGCGTGCTGGCCGAGGTCGAGGCGATGGGCGCGCACCGCGTCTCCGGGATGCGCGTCGTTGTCCCGTCCGGCGCGAGCTGGCTCTCGGATTTCGAGGGTCCGCATGGAGCGCGCGGCGTTGGCCTCACCCGTTGGAAACTGGACGCCCTGCTGCTGGACCGGGCCCGCGCCGCCGGGGTCGATGTCCGCGAGCGCGCCCATGTCCGGGGCGTGGCGGCGGGGGCAGACAGCGGCGCGGTCGATCTCTCGCTCGGGGGAACCCGCGAGACGCTGCGGGCGCGGCTGATCGTCGGAGCGGATGGACGGGCCTCCGTGGTGTCGCGGTCGCTCGGGCTGGATGCGGGGCGCTTTTTCCCGCGCCGGACCGGGCTGGTCGCTCACTACCGCAACGTGCCGGGACTGGATCGCTACGGCGAAATGCATGTCGGGCCGCACGGGTATGCCGGTCTCGCGCCGCTCGAGGACGGGATTGCCAACGTCGCGTTCGTCTCCGATGCGGCGGCGGCGCATGACCGCTCCGGATCGCTGGAGGAGTATTTCGAGGATGGCTTGCGGCGGCTGGAGCAGCTCTGGCCGAGGCTCGCCGCGGCCGAACGGGTCGGGCCGATCCGTGGCGTTGGCCCGATGGCCCACCAGACCACCCGCGCGGCCGGTGACGGCTATCTGCTGGTGGGAGATGCGGCGGGCTTTCTCGACCCCTTCACCGGCGAAGGGGTCTCCGAGGCCTTGCTTGGCGCGATCCTTGCCGGACCCGTCGCCGCCGCCGCGTTGCGGGGAGGGGTATGTTCCTCCCGCGCGTTGGAGCCCTATCTCCGGGCGCGCCGGGAGACCTTCGGGCGCAAGCGGCAGGTCAGTTGGCTCGTGCAGGGATTCATCCGAAACCCCGCGCTGCTGGGATACGCCATCCCGCGCATGAACCGCCGGGAGGAACTTGCGGCCACCTTTGCCGGGGTGATGGGCAACGTCGTCCCGGCGGGCAGGGCTCTGGACCCGCGTTTCCTCGCCCGGTTGCTGGCGCCCTGACCACGGGCAGGGCGGATGACGTACCCGGCGCACGCGCAACGATCCGCAATCGCCCGTAGACTGTAGGAGCCGTGACGGAACGAGCCATTCGCGGCCGCAGCCGGTAAGGACGCCGATGCACACCGAAAACACCGTGGTCATGCGTGGCCCGATCGACCGGATCGTCGAACTTGCCGCGGATATCGAGCGGTGGCCGGTCATCCTGCCGCACTACCGGTGGGTGACGCTGCTCGCGGGGGGTGGAGACCGGAAGGTGGTCGAGATGGCCGCTACCCGCGATGGCTGGCCCCTCAAGTGGCGGGCGGTGCAGACCATCGACCGCTCCGTCGATCCCCCGGTGATCCACTACCACCATATCTGGGGCCCGACCCGGGGCATGGTGGTCGGCTGGGAGTTTGTGCCCGCGCCGGATGGGGTTCACGTGCGGATCTGGCATGACCTCGATCTGCAGTGGCCGGTTATCGGCGGCACGCCCCTCGGGAGTCTGATCGCGGAGCGGATCATCGGACCGCACTTCGTCGGCGCAGTTGCAGGCCGGACCCTCGCGACCATCAAGCGCCTGGTCGAGGACGAGCAGGAATCGGCCGGCCAGCAGGCGCGCGGCGCGGGAGCGACATCATGACGAGCGACGGCAGGCGGCGGGTCGCCATCACCGGGATCGGGCCGATCACCCCCATCGGCAACGGCGTGGACGGGCTGTGGGACGGGGTCCGGCGCGGGACGAGCGAGGTCGGGCCGATCACCCGCTTCGATCCCGCCCAGTTCTCCTGCCGGGTCTGCGCGGAGGTGGAGTTCGAGCCGCGCGACTTCATGACGCCGAAAAAGGCCCACAAACTCGACCGCTTCTCCCAGATCTCCCTCGCCTGCGCGGTGATGGCGCTGGCCGATGCCGGATTGACCCCGGACGACGTGAGCGGCAGTCACGCAGGGATCTACACCGGGTCCGCGCTCGGCGGCATCGAATTCGCCGAGGCGCAACATGGGGTCTTTCTCGAGAAGGGCATCCGGGCGGTCAGCCCGCTGCTTGCGCTGAGCGTTTTCGGCGGGGCCAGTTCCTGCAACATGGCGATCGAACTGGGCATCCAGGGGCCGAGCGTGGCGAATGCCAACTCCTGCGCCTCTGGGGTGATCGCCATCGGCGAGGCGGCCCGCCTGATCCGCTCCGGCGAGACCGGGATCATGCTGGCGGGTGGGATCGAGGCTCCTCTCGCCCCGCTGACGTTCGGCGCGTTCGTCATCATCAAGGTGCTGACCTCCCGGAATGATGACCCTGCCACCGCCTCCCGCCCGTTCGACACGGACCGCGACGGCTTCGTGATGGCCGAGGGCGGCACGATGGTGGTGCTGGAGGAGTGGGAGCGCGCGGTGAACCGGGGCGCCCATGTTTACGCCGAACTCCTCGGATATGCGACCACCAACGACGCCCACCACATGACCGCCCCGCGTCCCGATGGCGCGCAATCCGGCCGCGCGATGGCCGGGGCGATCCGCGACGCCGGGTTGCCGGTGGAGGCGATTTCCTACGTGAACGCGCACGGCAGCAGCACGGTGCTGAACGACAGCACCGAGTGCGTGGCGATCCGGCATGCCTTCGGCGATCACGCGGACCGGCTGGCGGTGTCGAGCACCAAGGGGATGCACGGCCATGCCCTCGGCGCGACCGGGGCGTTCGAGACGGCGATCACCGCGCTTGCGCTCGATCGCGGCCACCTGCCGGGAACCACCAACCTCTTCGTGAAGGACCCGGTCTGCGATCTCGACATCATTGCCCCCGGCGGCCGTGACGAACAGGTCGACTACGCGATCACCAATGCCTTCGGGTTCGGCGGCATCAACGCCAGCCTGGTGCTTGGCCGGGCGCGCTGAGGGTCTCCTGCAGGAGCGGGCCGGTAGTACAGGTTCCCCGTCGTCAGGACTTTTGGGGGCCGCGCGCGAAACCATTTCCCCGCGTCATTCGTCATCATGAGCGCAACGGGGCTCCAGGCTCATCGACATGATTCTGGAATGACCCCGGTGCACGCGCGGGAATCCGCCCGCGCGAGGGAGCCCCTTGGGCACGGTTGGGAGGGAGTCGTGAGCGACTTCGTAAGCGCGCAGACGCGCATTCAGGAAAAGTTCTTCGGCATGGGAGCAGCCGCTGACTCGGAGACGGCGCTTGCCGGTAACGGCGGCGCGGCGAACTCCGGCGCGAACGGCGGGGCCGTCGCGGTCGGTGACGTCAACAGCGGCGGCAACGCCGGGTCGGCCATCGGTGTCGGCGACACCATGGGCGGCGGCGTTGGCGTGGATGGCGGCTCGATGGCCAACTCCACGAACCTCGGCGTCTCCGCCAGCGGCGGCAGCGCGATCTCCGACGCGAGCGGCGGGGATTACAACGTCGCGTTTGTAAGCTAGAGTATCGGTCCGCGCATCCCCACGCGCGATCACCTCGGCGACGGGCGTCCCCCCGAGCCCGTCGCCGGGGTTTACAGAACCGGGTCCGGTGTTCCCGCACCGGAACCGGTTCTGTGTTTCCGGCGATTGTTGCGCCGCAGAGGTCGCTACGGGCGAAGGCAGTCCGTGTTTCCGCGGTGCGTCCTGCTCACCAGCCCTCCGGCGTGGGAGTCGGCTGGTCGCCGCCGCCGGGGAGGAACTGGAACAGGATGCGGAGGAAGACCTCGCGCATCAGCGGCTCGAAGAGCCCGGTGGGTCCGGCCATCGCGTACCAGGTGACGATGGTGTTGGGGGTGAGGCTGCCCGGATTGGCCAGGGCGTACCCCTGCGAGGCGATCGTCACCTGCCCCTGGTCCCCTGCCCATGCCGCGCGCAACCACGACGGTTGCAGCGGGTTTCGGTCCTCGAAGGCGCAGATGTCCGCGAGCGCCGCCCCGTCCCCCACGATCCCGAGTTCCGCCATGGTCGCCGCCTGCAGCGGGGCCAGGATTGCGCCGTAGATCGTTCCGATGCCTGCCTCGAAGAGCGCAGAGCCGTCCGCCGATATCACCCGGTGCGTGGTCAACGCCGGAGCGAGCGACGGGTTCGTGGTCCAGATCGGTGCCCCGGCGGGGGTGAACCGGTCGGCCCGGAGGGTGGCGGCGATCCAGTCCGGCGGGTAGCGGAAGGTCAGGCCGGTTTGCGGATGGGAGTAGAACTGCCAATCCATCGGGGTCAGGAGGGCCTCGAGGGGCACGACCGCCTCACCGAGGTCGAATCGGCCAAGGAGATCGACGCCGGCCGATTGGAGGCAGTCTCCGGTCAGGGTCGGTTGCGCGCCCGGTTCGGCGCCAGCCGAAGCGCTGCATCGCGCCGATCGCCAGAGGCCGGCGATGGCGGCGACGGCGGCCCGGCGGGTGTACCGGAAGGCGGCGTTCGGGCCCGGCGTCGCGAATCGATCGGCGTTGGCGGTGATCATGCCTCGCTCCTCCCGCGCGCGCCGTTCGGGTGGCGGATGGCGGCGCGCCGGGCCCGGGGGAGCAAGAACCGCGCCACGTTGGACTCGGGGAGCCAACGGGCGCCCTGAATGCGTCAGAACGTCTTTTTCGACGCTGGCGTTCTGGCGGCCTTGACGCCCTTGGCGGGCCTCGCCGTGGCATCGCCCGGCTCGCCCTGCCGGGGTGTCCGCGAGCCCCGATGCTCCGGGCGGGTGAGTGGAGCGCCCGCGAGCGGATCCTCGAGATAGCGGGAAAAGCCGCCGGGGTAGTCGCGGATTTCGCCGGCGTCGAGACCGAGGGTGCGGGTGCAGACGGCGTCGAGGAAGGCGCGGTCGTGGGAGATGGCGAGGATCGTTCCCTGGCCGCCGTCGCGGAAGTCGGTCAGGGCCTCCTCGAGACGCTCGATGGAGGCGAGGTCGAGGTTGTTGGTTGGCTCGTCGAGCAGCAGGAAGTTCGCGCCCTGCAGGATCAGCCCCGCGATCTGCAGGCGGGCGCGTTCGCCGCCGGAGAGGTCGGCGATGCGGCCGATCATTTCGTGCCGGGTGAAGAGGTAGCTGCCGAGAAAGCCGATCGCCGCCTGCTCGGTCATCGGCTTCAGTTTGCGGACGGCGTCGAGCGGCGACATGGCCGGGTCGAGCGTCTCCTGCTCCTGCGCGTAGTAGCCGACCACGACCGACGGCCCGATCCGCAGCGTGCCGGCATCGGGTTTCTCCTGCCCGAGGATCATGCGGAAGAGGGTCGTCTTCCCTGAGCCGTTTGGCCCGGCCAGTCCGACCGCCTCGCCGTGCCGGATGATGAGGTCGAAGGGCTTCAGCACCACCCGCTGGCCGTAGCTCTTGCTGACCCCGTCCGCCTCCAGCACCAGCGTGGAGCCGCGCTCGCTGGAGAAGGAGAGGTCGATCTGCTTGCGGTCAATGACGGGGCGGGCGGTCGATTCCAGCCGCTCCCGCTCTTCCGCCAGTTTGCGGCGCATGTTCTCGGCGCGGGGGGCGAATTTCGGGTTCTGTCGCGCCCACTGGGTGAGTTGCTCGGCGCTGGCCTTGAGCTTCTTGAACTCGCGCTCCTGCAGGTCCCGCAGCTGGCTGGCGCGGATCAGGCGTTCCATTTTCGTCGTTCGGTAGTCGGCGTATCCCCCCGGGTAGACGGTGATCTTGCCGTCTTCCAGTTCGAGGATTTTCGTCGCCACGCGGTCGATGAACCAGCGGTCGTGGGAGATCACCGCAACCGCGCCGCGATAGCCGGAGATGAACTCCTCCAGCCACGCCTTGCCGGCGAAATCCAGATGGTTGTCCGGTTCGTCGAGGAGCAGCACGTCAGGCCGCTCGACCAGCAGGGCGGCGAGCGCGACGATTTTCTTCTCGCCGCCGCTCATGCGGTCCAGCGGTTCGTCCAGCCTCGCCTCGGGGAAGCCGAGGCCTGCGAGCGTCCTGAGGCCCGCGCTTTCGTCGGTCGCGCCCGCGAGGGCCTTGTCGATCCGCTCCAGCACGACGTTGTAGCGGTCGAGGATGTCGGCCAGTTCCTCGTCATCGGCGGCGGAGCCCATGCGGCCCTCGAGATCGCGCGCCTGCGCCTCGAGCGCGTCGAGATCGCCCGATGCGGTGGCGACGGCATGCCGCACCGTTTCACCGGGGGCGAACGCCGTTTCCTGCGCGAGCATCCCGAGGGTCACCCCGCGGCCGCGGGTAACGGCCCCGCCTTGCGGATGGAGCTCCCCGGCGAGCAGACGGAAGATGGTGCTCTTTCCCGCGCCATTCGCGCCGATCAGGGCGAGGCGGTCTCCTTCGCGAATCTCGACGGTCGCGCCGTCGAGCACGCGGTTCCCGCCGTGGGCATAGGAAACGCTGGCGGCCTGGATGAGGATGGTCATGGGGGCGTGCGGCTTTCCACGTTCGGCGTTCGGCAATCAGCACCTGGCTATCGGATGGTGTCGCGCGGGTGATGATAGGCGAGGCGGCGACAGGCACGCATGGCGGGTAGGGGCAACCGGGGAGCTCGACAGCCGTGGCCGTCCTGGCCGCCGCGGCGGATCACGGATGGTGGGCTTGGCCAACAGAGCCAACCGGTCCGCGATGTCAGGGGCGGCGGGCGCGGGCCAGCAGGACGGCGAGCATCCCGCCGAGGCCGAGTCCCACCATCACCCGATCCGGCAGGGGAGCCATGCGGCCGAGCAGGAGACCGATCAGCGTCGCCAGCGCGATGCCGATCAGGGAGCCGATCGCCGCGATGAGCAATCGGCCCCATCCTGTGCGTGAAAGCCGCTGCACCTGCTCGGTCATGCCGCCGTCCGTTCGCCGTCCCGATGCCGCCATCCTCTGCCATACTACGATGATGCGAGGGGGCAGCCGGGATGATCGACCGGCGTTTCATCAGCCATGACGGGAAGGGCAACGGATCCGATGGCGCAGAAATTCACCGTGGTCGTCACCAGCGACCGGTACGGCAATGAAACCGAGGGACTCGAACTCGAGCAGGAGGTGGTCGGCCGGATCACCGACATCGAGATCGACCTCCAGGGCCGCCCCAGCGCGAGCGAGGACGAACTGATCGCCGCCGGCGCGGACGCGGACGCCCTCTGCGTCTCCACCCGTGAAGATGTGACCCGCCGGGTGCTGGAGAACCTGCCGCGCACGAAAGTCATTTCCCGCTACGGCGTCGGCCTCGACAACGTGGATCTCGACGCCGCGGCCGACAACGGCATCGTCGTCACCCACTACCCCGGATACTGCACCAGCGAGGTGGCCGATCACGCTCTCTCGATGATCCTCGCGCTCAACCGCCGCCTCGTCGAGCAGGACCGCGCGCTCCGGAACGGCGACTGGGTGAAGTTCGGCCCCGCGACTCGCACCATCCTGCGCGGTCCGGTGTGGCCGCTGCGCGAGCAGACGCTCGGCATCATTGGCTACGGCAGGATCGGCCAGAGCGTCGCGGAGCGCGCGCGCCCCTTCGGCCTGACCATTCTCGCCCACGATCCCTACCAGGAACCGGCGGTGATGGAGGCGCATGGCGTCGAATCCGTCTCGCTGAACGAGTTGCTCGACCGATCCGACATCGTGACCATCCACTGCCCGCTGACCCCGGAAACGCGGGGCATCCTCGGCGCGGCGGAACTGGCCCGGATGAAGCCGACCGCCCTGCTGGTCAACACCGCGCGCGGCCCGCTGATCGATTTGAAGGCGCTCGCCGCCGCATTGGAGTCGAAGGCGCTCGCCGGGGCCGCGCTGGATGTGGTGTACCCCGAGCCGCTGCCCGCGGAAGCGCCCTTCTACACGATGGACAACGTGATCCTCACCCCCCACTCCGCGTACTACTCGGAAAAGTCGGTCGAACTCGTCCGGCAGGAAACGCTGTTGGAGGCCATCCAGGTGTTGCGCGGCAAGCGGCCACGGACGGTCGCGAATCCGGCGGTGCTGGAGAAGGTGCATCTCGAGGCGTGACCGCACCTCCGGGAATTGCTGCCATTGCCGAGCGCCCCTGCCGACGCCCCGCCCACCGCGGCGGGCGGAGGTAGGGGCATGTTCCGCCGCCGCCGCCTGTCGTCCGGCGTCCCCGGGCCAACCGTCACGGCCGAGAGCGGCCCGGGTGCGGTTGGCTCGGCCGTGCTGGAGCCGGACTTTGCGGACGGGCCTTCTGCACCGGAGGTAGCGCCCGAGGCCGCGATCAGCGACGACGAATGGCTGATGCTGCAGGCCCAGCGCGGCGACCTCGACGCATTCAACCAGTTGGTGCTTCGACACGAGCGATCCGTATTCAGCGTCTGTCTTCGCCTGTTGCGAGACTATGCGCTTGCCGAGGACGCTGCGCAGGATACGTTCATCCGGGCCTGGACCAACTCCCACACCTTCCGGGGCGGTGAGGTCCGGCCGTGGCTGCTCCGGATCGCCACCAACCGCTCGTACGACATGCTTCGGGCGAAATCCCGCCGCCCCTCGGGGTCGCTGGATGCCGAATTGTTCGAGATCGAGCCAGTCTGGTCGACGCAGGTGATCGACGAGACGCCGGACGGCGCGGCGTTGCGTTCCGAGCTCGCGATCCGGCTGGAGCGGGCGCTCCACGAACTTCCCGAGGATCAACGGGCGGTGGTGATCCTGTCCGACATCCAGGGATGTTCCTATGAGGAGGTCTCGATTGCGACCGGCGCCGCGCTGGGCACGGTGAAGTCGCGGTTGAGCCGTGCGCGGGCGCGATTGCGTCAAGTCCTGGTGGATGATCCGGCGTCGTCGGAACTCTTTGAGCGGTTCGCTCGTATGCAAGGTAATCCGGCCGGGGCGAACGACGAACGCGCCTCCACCCCCGATACCGAACAGGACAGCGACGATGCGTGACGACGCCGATCTCACCACCGATGCTGGCGATCCGCCGGCCCGCCTCACCGGGGCGCGAATTCGCCATCTCGATCTGGAACTCCTGAGCCTCCACATCGATGGAGCGCTCGATTCCGGAGAACGAGGCGACGCCGAGGTTCATCTGGCCGAGTGTGCGGAATGCCATCTCGACTATACCGAACTCCGGATGACCGTCTCGCTGCTGCAGGGCCTTCCACAGTACGAGCCGCGAAAGAGCTTCGTGCTCGGCCCGGAGTATGGCAAGGTAAAGCGGCGACCAATCCAGGCGCCTCGCCCGCAGGCGGCGCCCGACCGGCCTGCATCGCCCTACCTGCCTCCCCCGCCGCCCCTCCCGCACCACCCGTGGTTCGAGAGCCTGTTGCCCGGCGCGACCGCGCTCAAGGTGGCGAGCGGGCTGGTCGGGGTCGCCTTGCTGATCTCCATCGCGGGGGACGCCCTGACGCCGGATGCCGCACCGCGGCAGGGGCTCGCGATGCGGCCTGCGCAGATGGCCACATCGATCCTGCCGCCCGGTTCGCAAGTGGTCCGCACCGCGCCGGATTCGGCGCCCGCCGATCCGACGAATTCCGTCGCACCGGCGCCCGCTGGCGTAACCGAGACGCTCGCTCCCGCGTTGCAGCAGGAGAACGGGGCGCCGGCGACGGTTGCCGCAACGGTCCGTCCATCGTGGTGGCGGATTGCGCAGGTCAGCTTGGCCATGCTCTTGCTATGGTTGCTGGTCAGCCTGGCGGGTCGCATCTGGGTTGACCGCCACGAGAGCCTGACTGCCTGAACGCAGTACGGCTTGCGCTCTTTCGGACGATCGCGTCGTTAATGTGTCAGAACTGCGTGAAAGGATTGCGAGATGCTCGGGCACCGCACGTCCCGTCGAGGGGCATGGGCATATCCGGCGTTGGCGTTGACCGGCGTTGGCGCGAGTTTCGGCTCGCCCGCTCCGGCAATGGCGCGGCAGGCCGAGGTCGAGCCCGCCTACGTTACCGTCACCGGCCGCGGCTCCGTCGACGCGCCGCCGGACATGGCGACCGTCACCGTCGGCATCGATGTGATCCGGCCCGATCTGGCGGAAGCCCAATCCGAGGCGACCCGGCAGGCGACCGATGTGATCAATGCGCTCAAGACCGCCGGGGTAGCTGCGAAGGACATCCAGACCGCCAACTACAGCGTCAACGTCCAGCGGGATTACAGCAACGGGGGCGACCCGACCCGCGTGACCGGGTTCGAGGTCATGAATCAGGTGAACGTCACCGTCCGCGATCTCGAGGGCATCGGCAGTCTGCTCGGCGACGCCGTCGGCGCGGGGGCGAACAGCATCTGGGGGATCACCTTCTCGGTGGCCGACCCGTCGCCCTTTGCCGTCGAGGCGCGCAAGGAAGCCGTCGCCGACGCGCGTGACCGGGCCGGGCAGCTGGCATCCGCGGCAGGGTTGTCGCTCGGCCGGATCGTCTCCATTTCCGAGGGCGCATCCGCCTACAATCCCGCGCCGTTTTACGGCGGCCAGGGTGGCCGCGGCGGCGGCGGCGGATCTGAGGTCCCGGTCGAAGCCGGGTTGAACAAGGTCTCGGTCAGCGTCGTCATCACCTGGGAACTGGAGTAGCGAACGAGCGCGGCGGGTCTCGGGCATCGGACATCGGGTCTGCCCGGGGCGGCGCGCCGGCCCGGTCGTCCCATCCTCTGG
>CAIPGK010000336.1 GCA_903864575.1 uncultured Chloroflexota bacterium | reverse complement strand
ATCGGGTTTCACCCCGAACATCGCCGGGGACCAGATGACCAGATCGGCCAGTTTTCCCGCCTCGACCGAGCCAACCTCGTGCGCCATGCCGTGGGTGATGGCCGGATTGATCGTGTACTTCGCCACGTAGCGGCGGATGCGCAGGTTGTCGTTGCGCTCGCTGTCGCCGGGGAGGGGGCCGCGTTGCCGCTTCATCTTGTCGGCGGTCTGCCAGGTCCGCATCACGACCTCGCCGACGCGCCCCATCGCCTGCGAGTCGGAGGCGATGATGGAGATCGCGCCGAGATCGTGCAGGATGTCCTCGGCCATCATCGTCTGGGCCCGGATGCGGGAGTCGGCAAAGGCGACATCCTCCGGCACGTCCGGGTTGAGATGGTGGCAGACCATCAACATGTCGAGGTGTTCCTCGACGGTATTGACGGTGTAGGGCCGGGTCGGGTTGGTGGAGGAGGGGAGCACGTTGGGGAACGAGGCGATCCTGATGATGTCCGGCGCGTGGCCGCCCCCGGCGCCCTCGGTGTGGTAGGTATGAATGGTGCGGCCGCCGATGGCGCGCAGGGTCTCATCGAGGTAGCCGCACTCGTTGATGGTGTCGGTGTGGATGGCGACCTGCACGTCGAACGCATCCGCGATGTCGAGGCTGGCGTCGATCGCCGCCGGCGTCGTTCCCCAGTCCTCGTGCAATTTGAGCCCGCAGGCGCCGGCCAGCACCTGCCGCCGCAGCGGATCCGCGGTGGAGGCGTTGCCCTTGGCGAGCAGGCCGACATTGACCGGGAAGGCGTCGGCGGCCCGGAGCATGAAGCCGAGATTCCACTCGCCGGGGGTGCAGGTGGTGGCGTTCGTGCCGGTCGCCGGGCCGGTGCCGCCTCCAATCAGGGTGGTGATCCCCGATGCGATGGCCTCCTCCGCCTGCTGCGGGCAGATGAGGTGAACGTGGCTGTCGATGCCGCCCGCGGTGACGATCTTCCCCTCGCCGGCAATGACCTCCGTGCCCGCGCCGACGATCAGGTCCGGGTCGACGCCATCGAGCACGTCGGGATTGCCTGCCTTGCCGATGCCGGCGATGCGGCCGCGCTTGATCCCGATGTCGGCCTTGACGATGCCCCACCAATCGACGATCAGGGCGTTGGTGATGACGAGGTCGAGTTCGTCCACCGAGCGGGAGGACTGGCCCATGCCGTCGCGGATGGTCTTGCCGCCGCCGAAGACGATCTCATCGCCGTAGGTGGTGGCGTCGTGCTCGACCTCGAGAATGAGCGAGGAATCGGCGAGGCGGACCCGGTCGCCGGTGGTCGGGCCGTAGAGCGCGGCGTACTGGTGGCGGGAAAGGCGCGTCATCGGGCAGCCTCCGGGTCGTCGATCGCGAACCCAGCCGCTTCGGCGCGGGCGAGAGCGGGGCCGGGGTCGACGTCGGTCGGGCCGTTGGCCAGCCCGTGGTGGCCGTAGACCAGCCGCGCACCGCCGAACGGGATGAGCGTCACCTCCCGCTGCTCGCCCGGCTCGAAGCGGACGGCTGCGCCGGATGGGATGTCGAGACGCATCCCCCAGGCGGCGCGCCGGTCGAAGCGCAGGGCGGGATTCGTCTCGAAGAAGTGGGCGTGGGAGCCGACCTGGATGGGCCGGTCGCCGGTGTGACGCACGGTGACCGTCACCCGCTTGCGGTCCGGCACGGTGTCGATCGGCTCGTCCGACAGCAGGTAGCCTCCCGGCACGTCCTCGCCGCGCGCGGCGATCGGCTGGTGGACGGTGACGAGCTTCGTGCCGTCGGGAAAGGTCGCCTCCACCTGGACCTCATGAATCATCTCGGCGACGCCGGGCATGACGTCGTCCGGACCGAGGATCGTCTTGCCGAAGGACATCAGATCGGCAACCGTCCGGCCATCGCGCGCGCCCTCGACGATTTCCGCCGAGAGGATGGCGACCGCCTCGGGATAGTTGAGCTTCAGGCCGCGCGCCTGGCGCGCCCGCGCCACCTGTGCGGCAAGGTAGACGAGCAACTTGTCCTGCTCGCGCGGGGTGAGATGCATGGGCGGCTCCTTGGCGGCGCGAAACACGCAGTTCGGGAACGGACTCCGTGGGGACAGTGTGAACCGGGGGATACATGCGGTCATCGTGCATGGTGCGGCACGCAAATCGCGCAAACAGGGCAGTCTGCACAATGCTCTCGTCTCGGTGCTGCGCTGGATATGGGCTTGCCGCCGGACGACAGCTGCGTGATGCTGCCGCTGCCCGGATGCTGTCCGGTCCATCGCGAAACTGCCGGAGCATTCACCAATGCCGACCCTCACCGCAGATCGCCTCGTCTACGGGATTGCATCCGCCGCCGACCCCCAGATGTCACCGGACGGCGAGCGCATCGCCTTTTCGCTTCACCGCAACGCGACGGAGTCGCCCCGGCAGCGGTCGCAGGTGTGGATCTGCAACGCCGATGGCTCCGGGTTGCGCCGGATCACGTCGGGGGAAACGGACGGCTCCCCGCGCTGGTCGCCGGACGGCTCGCGACTGGCCTTCGTCTCCACCCGCGATGGGAAGACCGGCATCTGGCTGCTGGAGGAGGGCATCGGTGAGGCGCGGCTGCTGACCGCCCATCGCGTCCCCATCGGCGGCCTGGCGTGGTCGCCGGATGGGTCCAGCCTCGCCTATGTCGCCAATTTTGACCCGGCAAACCCCGAGGAGGCCCCACCAGCCGACGACGCCCCGGCCCCGATCCGCGCCACCCGGCGCGGCGACTACAAGCAGGATGACGACGCCCGCGGCTGGGTTGGAGACGCGCGATCCCAGATCTGGATCGTCGACGCCGCCACCGGCCAGCGCCGCCGCGTCAGCTCGGCGCCATTCGACCACGCCCACCCGCGTTGGTCCCCCGATGGCGCGCGGCTGGCCGTCTCGGTGGCGCGGGACAACGGCGTCTCCTCGCGGATCGCCATCCTCGACGCGGCGACCGGGGAGACCGGGCAATACATCGGGCCGGAGGGGGGCGTGGTCGGATGCTGGGCCTGGTCCCCGGATGGCCGTTCCATCCTCTACGCAGGCGAGGAACAACGCACCTGGCAACTGGACTGGCGGCTGGCCGACGCGAACACCGGCGAATCGCGGGTCATCGATGACGATCACCCCATCGACCTTCCAGCAACGTGGTCGATCTATGGCGACCCCGCGATGCCGGTCTGGCTCGACGAGCGCCGCGCCCTGTTCATCGGCGAGCGAGCCGCCGGCAGCGGGCTCTGGCTGCTCGATCTCCGCAATGGCGAGGTCTCGCCGATCCGGCATGACGAGGCCCAGTACAGCGGCTTCAGCACGGACCGGCAGGGGCGACGAGCCGCAATCATCTCGACCGGCAGGGAACACGTCGCGGAACTCGCGGTCATCGATGCCGCATCGGGCGAGATCGCGCGAATCACGGGGTTCAATGATGCCGTGCTTGCCGAATCGCCGCTGGCCCGTTCCGAACGCTTCAGCGTCCGGCGTGACCGCTTCGACATCGACGCCTGGCTGCTGTTCCCACCGGATTACGACCCTGCGAAGCGGTACCCACTGGTGATGGACATTCACGGCGGACCGAACTGGTTCTACGGCTATGACTACAGCAGCGTGCAGCAGGCGCTCGCGGCGGCAGGCAACATCGTCGTCTACGCCAACCCGCGCGGCTCGACCACCTACGGCCGCGACTTCACGCAGGCCGTCACGCGCGACTGGGGCGGCGAGGATTATCTCGACCTGATGGCCGTCATGGACGCCGCCACCGCTCGCCCGGATGTCGATCCCGCCCGGACCGGGGTCTACGGCTACTCCTACGGCGGGTACATGTCGTCGTGGATCATCGGCCACACGGACCGCTTCAAGGCCGCGGTCATCGGAGCGCCGGTGGTCGATCTCGTCTCCTTCTTCGGAACGAGCGACATTGGCGCGACCTGGGGCATCCACCAGTTCAGCGCGACCCCGTGGCAGGATCTGGCGTGGTATCGCGACCACTCGCCGCTGACCTTCCTCGACCGGGCCGTTACCCCTTCGCTCATTCTTCACGGCGAGGCGGACGAGCGCTGCCCGATCGGGCAGGGAGAACAACTCTTCGCCGCGTTGGGCGCCGGCGGCGTGGAAACCGAATTCGTGCGCTACCCCGGCATGACGCACCTTTTCCCGTGGGGCGGGGACCCGATCTATATCGAAGATTTCCTGACCCGGATCGTCGACTGGTTCGGGAAGCGCCTCTGATCGCTGCGGCCTTATGCTCCGTAGGCGATCGAAAGCAGGTCCGGTTCGCCGTCCGCGATCTCGGCAAGGTGTCGTCCCCGGCTGATTTCCCGGTCGATGCCGGATCCCAGCGGAGCCAGCCGCGCCAGGGTCCGGGCGTTTTCTTTCTCCATCATCCAGTCTGCCCGGTACCCCTGGCGATCCATGACGACATCGAGCGCACCGAGCAACCGCGCGGCGGCGGCGGCGGAACGCGGGCCGGGTT
>CAIPGK010000335.1 GCA_903864575.1 uncultured Chloroflexota bacterium | reverse complement strand
GGACCGGGCGAGATCGACGCACTTCCCGGCGCAGGGCGTCGGCCCGGCCGGGCAGGCGCACTTCCGCTTGCGGCAGCGCAACCCGCCGCAGCACCGCGCTCCGCCCGAGCCGCAGCGCTTGCCGGGGCCCGCGCAACGCTCGGTCGCGGCGCTCGCGGCATCCGGGGCAGCCCCCGGCGTTGCAGCAAGCGCGGCGAGACCGGCCAGCGCCGCCAGCCGCGCCAGCCCGCGCCGGGAGAACCCGGACGCCCGAAACGGTCCCAACCACCCGTTGCCGCGCTCCACGGCCAAGCCCTCCGCTGCGTGCCGCCGGTCATGCCAGAAAGGTCATGCCGCATTGCACCATCGGACAGCACGCAGCGCATCCCCGATACCGGCCAGATTCCGCTCGCCGTCACGCGGGAGATTCGACTGACGCTTTGCCCCTCAGGAGGCTGGGCCGGGATCCGGAGCGGCCCCGGCGGGAACCTTCGGCTGCAGCAGTTCCTCCGCCAGTTCCGGATGGCGGCGGTAGAGATCGAGCAGGCGGAGCGCCGCGCCGTCCGGCCGCCTCCGGCCCTGCTCCCACGACTCCACGGCGGAGGCGCTGACGTTGAGGAGGGCGGCGAGGACGTACTGGGAGGCGTTGAGGGATTCGCGCAGGGCCCGGATCGCCGCGCCGTCCATCGGCTCCGGGAGGCCGACGACGTAGTGGCGGGCGGTCCGGGGCGGCTCGGGCACGGGGTATGGCAGCGAGCGGTTGGCCGCGATGACCAGCGCCAGCGCCTCCTCGCCCATCGCGATGGCTTCCTCGACCGTATGACCATGGGTATGAATGGTCGGGAATTCGGGAAAGCTGACGATCCAGACACCGTCCTCGATGGACCATGAGAAATCCATGGAGTATCGCCGCGCTTCGGCGAGTTCTTCCGGCGTCAAGTCCGGCAGCTCGACATCCTGCGCGAATGTCTGCGCGTTCGGCTCGTGGATCGTTGCGGACGGGTTCATGACCGCTCCTCCTTGCTCCGCTCGCTCGCCAGGGCGACGGCATACCGCACATCGCGGATCAGGTAGTGCTGGCTGTCGTCGCCATCATGTCCGGCCACCACCACGATAAGGTCGGGATAGGCGGAATGGATCCACGTTTCGTGGCTCCCTTTTCCGCCAGTAGTAAATCGAATGAACCCGGCTCGACGTAAATCGGCCTTCAATTCCCTGATCTTCGGGGGCATCGTCGCTCCCTCCGGCAGGAACTCTACCACCAGGTACGACACATCTGCGGTCAGGCCAGCTCCGGCGTCCGGTACAGCGTCCGCCCGCCGACGCGGATGTCCACGTCCAGCAGGTAGGGCCGGAGGGCGGCGAGATCGGGATCGACACCGAGGCCGGGGCCATCCGGGAGGCGCAGCAGGCCATCGGGCGAGGGGAGGAGGTGGCCGGTGGTGGCGTCCCACGCGAGGGATTTCGGCTCCAGCGGGTACTCGCAGATGGTCCCGTCCGGCGCGTCGGCGAAGGGCTGCAGGGAGGCGGAGAGGGCGAGGTGGGAGGTGAAGGTGTGGTTGACGTAGGTGACGCCCCGCTCGCGGGCGTACCGCGCGACCCGCCGCGAGGGGGAGATGCCGCCGATCCGCCCGGCGTCGATCTGGACGTAGCCGACCCCGCCGTGGTCGATCATCTGCCGGGCCATCCACTCGTTGTGGGAGCCTTCGCCGCCGGCCAGCTTCACCGGGCCGCTCTCCCGCGCGAGGGCGGCGTAGGCGTCCAGCGCGCCGGAGACGAAGGGCTCCTCCAGCCAGACCGCGCCGGCCGCCTGCAGGGCGGGGAGCCTCCGCCGCGCGGCCTCCACATCGGCCTCCCAGACGGTCCCGGCGTCGACCAGCAGGGCGCCATCCGGCCCGAGGCCCTCGCGCGCGGCGGCGACCTGATCGGCATCTTCGGCGACGGACCCGCGGCCATACGGCCCCCAGCCGAACTTGGCGGCGCGATACCCGGCCTCGCGGATCGCGCGGGACTTCGCCAGCGTCTCCTGGGCGGAATCGCCGAAGAGCACCGAGGCATAGGGGAGGAAGGCCGCGGGCCGCGTCACCCCGAGCAGTTGCCAGACGGGCGCCGATTCCCGCCGCCCCAGCAGGTCCCACAACGCGATGTCGATGCCGGAGAGCACGTGATCGGCCTGGAGCAGATCGAGGCTGTTCGCCCGCACGCGGTCGCCGATGCGGTCGATGTCCGCGATCGAATCCAGCCGTTCCCCGAGCACGGAGTCGCGCACCGGCTTGCAGGCGCTGTGGCTCATCGGGCAGACGAGCGCGGCGATGGAGGGCAGGGGAGCCGCCTCGCACTCGCCCCAGCCGACATGCTCCCCGGCCTGCACCCGCACCAGCAGCAGGTCCTGGCTGCCGTCGCCGATGTCGAGGACCTCCGGCATGGCGAGGTAGAAGAAGTCAACGGCGTCGATGATGGGCATCTGGTGGCTCCCGTGGCTGCGCGGCGTCTTTCCCCGCATGGCAATCTGATGGTGGGACGATACCGCAGGGGACGGGTCCGCCCGGGCGCAACGGGCGAGGCGAGCGGATCGGCCCCGCCGCGCCACTCGTCGTGCCGGGGAACGAGCCTGCGCGATGCACGGGGCTCTCGTGGCGCAACATGGCGCGACGAGAGCCTTCATTCCCCGGGATGACGGGAATGGCGGAGCGCGATGCGGCGACGAAGGGCTACGCCCCCCGCAGCCGATCCTCCACCGGAATGTACTCCACGTCGTACCCGAAGTAGCCGGGGCCGACGGCGGCGAGGCCTTCCGGGGTGCGCCAGCGCGGGTCCCCGGGCATGGCGAGGACGACGACCCGGAAGCCGTACCGCAGGTTTTCCGTCGTGATCGGCTCGCCGGTTTCGGCGTCGAGCATGGTGATGAGGTCGGGGGTGGTGGCCAGCACGCGGCGGTCGGTGCGGGCCATCAGGAATTCGTTCTGGAAATCGACGCGCAGGGTCTCCCCGGCATGCTCGCCCGTGCCGGCGATGGAGGCCACGCCGCGCGCGAAGCCGGTCTCGGTGCGGCGCTCGACGTCGGCCACCTTGCCGCGCCAGATGATCGCGCCGTTGGTCACCTCGCGGACCGCCTCGACCGGATCGCGGTGCTCGGCGCGGGCGGCGCGGATCGTGACCCCGATATGCTCGAGGATCGAAATGGTGCCGAGGCAGCAGTACTCCTTCACCTGCTTCCCGGTCATCGGGTAGAGGGCGATCATCGCCACGCACCCCATGTCGATGGTCAGCGTGCGGGCGAGGGTCTCGGTCCACTTGTTGGAGACGGTGTTGATGATCGCGTTGTTGCCCTTCTCGTCGGCGATGGCCATCGGGGTGGCGGTGACGCCGTAGAGGGCGGGCACGCACATCTGCAACTCGGGGTAGGCGCGGCCCATCATGTCGGCGTCGATGATGGGGATGCCCAGCTCGGCGGCGACCGCGAAGGGGGTGGTGGAGTTGAGCCCGCCCGCCTCCGCCGACATCGTGGCGCGGATCGGGCGCCCGAGGTAGGCCTCCAGCGCCTTGAACGCCGAGACGATCTCCGACCCACGCGGGATCTTCTCCAGCATGACGGTCGGCGCGCCCATCATCGCGGAGGGCACGACGAGGTCGTCGTCGTCCAGTTCCGCGGCGTCGAGCATCGTCACGTCGCCATGCGCCCGGAGGGCGGACTGGGACATCAGCTTGCCGATGTAGGGATCGCCGCCGCCGCCAGTGCCCAGCACCGCCGCGCCGAGCGCGATGTCATCGAGGGTGGTTGCCGAAATGGTTCGCATGGCATCTCCCGTGGCGGCTTTCAGCTGTCGGCTATCGGCTATCGGGCGTTGGGTATCGGGTATCGGGCGTTGGGTATCGGATATCGGGTGTCGGGTATCGGGTGTCGGGTATCGGGTATCCGGTATCGGGTATCGGGTATCGGGTGTCGGCTATCGGGCGTTGGGGGTCGGGGGTCAACTATCGGAGGTCAGGTATCCGGGGCGGGGGTAACGTCGAGGGAGTTGCCTGATCCGCACCCGCCGCCTGCTGCGAACGGCCCGATGCCCGGTGCCCGATACCCGGTGCCCGGTGCCCGACACCCGGTGCCCGACACCCGGTGCCCGACACCCGGTGCCCGACAGCCGACAGCCGACAGCCGACAGCCGACAGCCGACAGCCGACAGCCGACAGCCAGCGCCCGATGCCCGGCTATCCCACCAGCCGCAAATCCCCGACGGCCTTGACGCGGACGCGGGTGGCGTTGCCGGGGAGGTAGGCGAGGGGAACGTCCTCGACATCGACGATCTGGACGGTCTCCGGGTCCGCGCCGGCCTCGATCGCCTTGGCGGTGGCCTCGGATTTGGCGTCGTCGAGCGCCGCCTCGCGGCTCATCCCGGAGAGGGAGTAGACGCGGTCCACCTCGCCCGAAATCTGGGCGATGGCCGCGCCGACCGCGTTCGCCGCCTCGAAATGCTCGGGCTTGACCATCTCCGACGCGCCCGCGATCGGCTTCGCGATCAGCACGCTGCCGCCGCCGACCACGATCACCGGCACCGGTTCCGCGCTCGTCTTCATGCGGTCCACCGCGGCCTCGCTCATCGCCTGGATGCGGTCCATCGCGGCGGCCACCAGGGCCGGGTCGAGGTGCTTCACCTTGCCCGCGTCGCCGATCTCGGCCACGCCCGCGGCCACGGCGATGTCGGTCGTGGTCAGGGTGTCGCCGCCGAAGACGAGGGCCTCCCGCGTGATCCGGTAGCCGACCGACTGCGGGCCGATCACCAGATCGTCCACCCCGCCCTTGACGAGGGTGCCGCCGCCGAGCCCGAAGCTGAAGACATCCGGCATCCGGAAGTTGGTGCGGACGCCGCCGATGTCCACCGCCACGCTCGCCTCGCGCGGGAAGCCGTGGGTGAGCGCGCCGACATCGGAGGTGGTGCCGCCGACGTCGACGACCATCGCATCCTTGAGCCCGGAAAGGAAGGCGGCGCCGCGCATGGAGTTGGTCGGCCCGGAGGCGAAGGTGAGGACCGGGTACTGCTCGGCGAACTCGGCGCTCATCAGGGTGCCGTCGTTCTGGGTCAGGTAGAGGGGCGCGGTAATGCCCTGCACCGCGATGGCCTGCTTGAAGGCTGCTACCGTCTCGCGGGCGAGGCGGCGCAGGCAGGCGTTCAGGATCGCGGCGTTCTCCCGCTCCAGCAGGCCCACCCGGCCGATCTCGGCGGAGCAGGTGACGGAGGCCTCCGGGATCTCCTCGCGGACGATGGCGGCGGCCGCCTCCTCCATGCCGGTGTTCACCGGGGAGAAGACCGCGGAGATGGCGACGGCGGTGATCCCCTTCGCCTTGATCTCGCGGGCGGCGGCGCGGATCTCCTCCGGGTCCATCGGGGAGATTTCGCGGCCGTCGAACTCGTGCCCGCCGTGGACCAGCCAGGCGTTGCGGCCGAGGGTCTCGGCGAGATCGTCCGGCCAGTCGACCATCGGGGGCAGGGCGAGCGTCGCGGGCAGCCCGAGCCGGATGATCGCGGTCTGCTCGAGGCGCTTGCGCTCGACCACGGCGTTCGTGAAGTGGGTCGTGCCGATCATCACCCCGGCGATGGCCGAGGTCGGCGTGCCCGACGAGGTGAGGATATGCTCCAGCGCGGTCGTGATGCCGCTCGTGACATCCGCGGTGGTGGGGGTCTTGATCTTGCTGACGACCTTCAGGCCGTCCATCAGGACCGCATCCGTGTTCGTTCCGCCGACGTCGATTCCGATCCGAAGACTCATGACGGGACACCCTCTCCTCGCCGATTCCGGCACGCCACATGCCCCCCGGCGGCGGGTCGCCTGTGCTGCGCATCCGTTCCGCAGGGGAAGCGGCGGGATCATAGCATGTGGGATGCGCCGCTCCCGAGCAGGCCGCCCGGCCCCGGCGGCTGGCTGGGCCGCCGCGCCCGCACCCCCGGTCGGGCCGGCAGCGGGAGGTTTGTGGGGTTTTTTCGGTTTTTTCGGTTTTTCTCCGCGCCGTGTTTCACCGCCCGCGCCCCGCGCCCGGTCGGGAACGATCGGCGCACCGATAGGATGGGCCGCCCGGCCCCGGACGCTGGCTGGGCCGCCGCGTCCGCACCTCCGACCGGGCCGGCAGCGGGAGGTTATTGGGGTTTTTTCGGTTTTTTCGTTTTTTTCCCGCCCCGCGCCCGGCCGCGGACGATCGGCGCACTGGAGGAAGGCGACCCGGCATGCCTCCCGGCGCTCCTCGCCGTCTCGTCCTGGCCAAAAGGTAAAAGATGTTATAGAGAGTTATAGTATGTTCTTTCTGGGGTTCCTTCATGGCTGAACGCTCGCGGGCGGTGGGACCGGCGCGCGGAAT
>CAIPGK010000334.1 GCA_903864575.1 uncultured Chloroflexota bacterium | reverse complement strand
TCCCCCCGCCGGCTGGGTCCGGACACGAACCCTGCTCCGTCGCGCCATAACCCGGAAGTGTCCGTACTGCGGGGGCGGCAACATTTTCGAGAACTACTTCACGATCAGAAAGATTTGCCCGACGTGCGAGGTGGAGTTCGAGCGCGAGGACGGCTACTTCATCGGCGGTTATGCCCTGAACCTGGTCATCTCGGAGTCGCTCGCCCTCTTTCTCGCCGTCTGGTTGCTCTTTTTCACCTCGCTCCGAAGCGCTCCCCTGCTCACGCAGGAGATCGTCGCGGTGTCGCTGGCCTTGCTATTGCCGCTGCTGTTCTTCCCGTACTCCCGGACGTTCTGGATGGCGTTGGACCTCACGATTCACCCCCCGCAAGCGCAGCCGGAACGATACGTGCGGACCTCGACCATGCAGAAGAACTAGGCGCTCTCGAATGGCGTGACCGCGAAGGGTCAGATCAGCGCCGCCTGCTGGGCAGTCGGCGGCGTTCCGGGAATCCCTGACTGAGGGCTGGAGATGTGGCGGCGCAGGAGTCCGTCGCTGCCGCGCCGGTCAGGTCGGCCGGGGACCGCGCGCCAGGTCGCCGGCGACGACGGGATGAATGCCGCCCGCGTCGTTCGCGAGGAGAAGCGCTCCGTCCTCGCGAATGCCGATGAATCGGCCGGACTGCGGAACGCCATCGTGATCGATGATGGCGACCCACTCACCGAACAGCGCCGCGCGGGAGCGCCAGCCGTCAAGCGGGACCCGGCCCTCGCCGCCGATCAGGGCTTGCCAGTGGATTGCGATTCGGGCAAGCAGGGCGTCGAGCAGGTCTCGCGCCGCGACCGGGCACCCCACGGTCGCAAGGCATGCCGCGCCGGGGGGATGCGCGCCTGCGGGTAGGTCGATGTTGATCCCGAACCCGGCCAGCATCGCCCCGTTGGCCTTCATTTCGACGAGGATGCCGCCGAGTTTGCGCCCATCGTTCCGCTCTCCCACCCACAGGTCGTTGGGCCATTTCAACCAGATGCGGGTGGCGGGGCAGCGAGTTTCGACTGCCTCGGCGGCTGCGACACCAAAGAGCAGGGGTGCGACGGTCAGCAGCCTCGCCGGGAGGCTGGGCCTGAGCACGATAGTGGCCTGCAGGGCCACGCCCACGTCCTGCCATGTTCGTCCGGAACGACCGCGCCCGGCGGTCTGGCGCTCCGCGACGACGACCGTGCCCTCGGGGGCGCCCGCGGCGGCCAGCGCGGCGGCCACATCCATCGTGCTGGTTACCATGCGCCGCTCGTGGATGACCCAGGTCACAGGACGTGGGGCAGGCGTCATGCCTCGGGTATCTCCGGCCCTGGATGTTCCGACGTCGTTTTCCCTTCGGCGTCGAGCCGCGTCAGGCGAAGTCGGCGGAGGCGGTGACCCTCCGTACTGATGATTTCGCAGCGCAGTCCGTCGGCGTCGAAGACATCGCCGGGGTGGGGCAGGCGTTCGAGGTGGACGTGGACCCAGCCCGCCGCGGTGGAGACATCGTCGTCGTCATCCTCGAGGTCGACATCGAGAGCGTCCTCGATGTCCGAAAGGGGAATGCCGCCGTCGACGATGACTTCCTGCCCGGAGATGCGCTCCAGCATCGGCGCTTCCCGGTCGTACTCGTCCTGAATGTCGCCCACGATGGTTTCGATGATGTCCTCGATGGTGACCAACCCCGCCGTTCCGCCATATTCGTCGGCGACGATGGCGATGTGAATGCGGTTGCGGCGAAGCTCCGCCAACAGGTCGTCGATCCGCTTCGACTCCGGCACGACCCAGGCGGGCCGCACGAGACGGGCGAGCGGCAGCGTCTCGGTGGTTCCGATGACGAAGGGCAGAAGGTCCTTTGCGTAGAGGATTCCCACGATCTGGTCGATGGTTTCGCGGTAAACCGGAACGCGGGAATGGCCGGCCATCGTGATGGTGGCGAGGATTTCCGCCGCACTCTGGTTCTCCTCGACGGCGATGATGTCGACACGGGGAACCATGATGTCGCGGACCGGGGTGTCCTCGAGTTCCAGCACGGCATCGATCATCTCCCGTTCCTCGGGTTCGATGATCCCGTCAACTGGTCCCTCGATTGCGCGCCTGAGGTCTTCCTCGGCGTCGAATACGGCTGCGTCCCGGCCATCGCCCGGTACGATGCCGGTCCAGAAGCGGGTGAACAGATCCCCGATGGCCACCAGCGGCGCGGCGGCAAAGGCGAAGACGCCCCCGAGACCAATCTCCAGTCGAGCCGTTCGCTCCGGCTGCTTCGTTGCGATGGCGCGCGGCAAGGCCTGGCCAAAGACGAGATAGACGAGCACGACCACGACGATCGCGAGCAGATGCTCGAACCGGCCAACCTCGCGAAGGATGACGGTTGTAAGCAGACTCGCGGCAGCCGCCAGGGCAATCGCTTGCGCAAGTTCCAGCGCGGCGATCAGGGCGCGGCGCGGGTCGAGCAGTCCATCGACGCTGCGAGGTCGCGCGCCGCGCTCGGCGGCCACGCGAAGCCGGGAACGGCTCACCAGTCCGGCGGATGCTTCGGTGATCGCCGCGAGCGCCAGCATGACAAGCGATGCAACGGCGATGGCAATCTCGGTCCAGCTCTGGGCGCTCACCGGCAGGCAGGCTCCTCGCGGAATCCGGAATCGATCATCAGGTAAACAGGGCGCTGATGCTGAGATCCTTGTGGATCCGCATGATCGCCTCGGCAAGCATCGGCGCAACGGAAATGGTCGAGATCTTCTTCCGCGGCCCGTGGTCGGGCATCGGGAGCGTGTCGGTGACGATCACGTGCTCGATCTCCGAGCGATTGATGACTTCGAGCGCATCGGCGGCGAAGATGCCATGGGTCGCCGCGCAGTGGATGTGTCGCGCGCCGCGTTCGCGCAGGCGCTCCGCGGCCAATACCAGCGTGCCACCCGTGGAGATCATGTCGTCCACGATGTAGGCTGTCTTCCCGTCCACGTCTCCGACAACGCCAAGGGACTCGGTCACGTCCGCTTCCGGCCGGATCTTGGAGATGATCGCAAGTGAACCTCCGGTTCGCTTGCGGAAATCCTCGGTGCGGGCCACTCCCCCCGCGTCCGGGCTGACGCTGACGATTTCCTCGGTCGTTTGGCGGAGCACGTGACGCGCCAGCAGTGACGTGGCGCGGAGGTGATCGACCGGGATGTCGAAAAACCCCTCGATTGCCGGCGCGTGAAGATCGATCGTCAGTACGCGATCGGCTCCGGCGGTGGTGATCAGATTCGCCAGCAGCTTTGCGGAGATCGGCTCGCGGCCGGTGGTCTTCTTCTCCTGCTTCGCGTAGGCGTAGTAGGGGATGACCGCGGTGATCCGGGCGGCGGAGGCGCGGCGGGCGGCGTCGATCATGAGCAGAAGTTCGAAGATGTGGTGATCCACTGGCTCGCACAGGGTCTGGAAGATGAACACGTCGGAGCCGCGGACATTCTCCTCGAGCTTGACCCGGGTTTCGCCGTTTTTCCAGCGTCCCACGATGGCGCGGCCGAGGGGTGCTTCCAGTTCGCCCATGATGGCGGCGGCGAGGGCGGGGTGCGACGTTCCCGCGAAGACCTGGAGCCGGCCGTCAACCACCGCTGCCCTCCCTTTTCGCGCCGTCTGCTGTCCGGATGATCGGCTTCGCGGGGACGCCAACGACCGTTTCGCCGTCCGGCACGTTCGCGAGCACGACCGACCCGGCGCCGGTCCTGGCCATCGCGCCGATCGTGACCGGCGCTCGCAGGATCGTGTCCACGCCGATGAACGCGTCTTCACCGATGACGGTTCGGTGCTTGTCGATGCCATCCCAGTTGGCGGTGATCGTTCCCGCGCCGATGTTGGCCCGCGCGCCGATCTCCGCGTCACCAAGATAACTGACGTGGCCGCTCTTCGCGCCGGGGCCGAGCCGGGAATTCTTCATCTCAACGAAGTTGCCGACGTGCGCTCCGTCGCCGACCTCCGCGTTCGCGCGAAGGTGGGACCACGGTCCGGCGTCGGAGCCCACACCAATGCGGGACTGCTGGACGAACGTGGCAGTCACCCGCGCCCGGTCGCCGATGGTGGCGTCGCTCAGCACGGCATAGGGACCGATTTCGCAGTTGCCGCCAATGACGGTTGCGCCAGTGATGACGCAACCGGGAAGGATCGTCGTGTCGGCGCCGATGACGACGCCTTCGTCGATGAATACGGTTTCCGGGCCGACAATGGTGACGCCGTTTCGCATGTGGCGCTCGCGGATGCGTTGACGGAGATCGGCGTCGGCGGCGGCAAGTTCCACCCGATCGTTGATCCCGAGCGCGACCCGGGGATCGGCTGAGACAGTGGCGACGGGCCACGTTCCGCCGGCTGCAGGCCCGTCCGCCACCGCACGTTCGATCAATTCAGTCAGATAGTACTCGCCCGAGGCCGGGCTGGGGGTGAGCCGGGTCAGGGCATCAGCGGCCCAGCGGGCATCGAGGGCCATCATGCCGCTGTTAACTTCGACCGCTCCGCTCCGTTTCGCCGGGTTGTCGTCTTTGCGCTCGACGATTCGGACCACCCGGCCTGCGTCGTCCCGGTCGATCCGGCCATACCCCGCCGGATCGGAGAGGATGGCGGTCAGCACCGTGACTCGCGCGCTGGAGGATTTGGCCCCGTCGAGCAGGGCGGTCACGGTGTCGGCATCGAGACGCGGGTGGTCTGCGAAAAAGACGAGCAGCCAGTCTGCGCCTGCCACATGGGACAAGGCCTGGCGGACGGCGTCGCCAGTGCCGAGCGGAGGGTCCTGAATCGCGGCAGTGATGCCGGGACCGGCATGGATGCGAGCAGGAAGATCGGCGAGTTCCGGGGAGACGACCAGCACCGACGCAACGGGCTCTACCGCCGATGCCGCCGCGAGGACGTGGGCAACCATGGGCCTTCCCGCGACGTGGTGCAGCGGTTTGGGGAGCGCGGATTTCATCCGGGTTCCCCTGCCGGCCGCGAGGATCACGACCGCGGCCCGGCTGGAGGCGTGGAGATCACTCACCGGAACGCACCGCCGCAACGAATGTCTCTGCGTGTAGGACGGGGATACCCGGCACGGGGCTGGCGGACCAGGATTCGAACCTGGAATAAAGGTTCCAAAGACCCTTGTGATACCATTTCACCATCCGCCAACAGCCAGCCGTTTCAGCCCGCGACACGGGGATTCGCGGCTGCGCCGATGGCTGGAGTATACCAGCCTCGCCCTTCCGGTCCCGGTTTCCGGGACGATCAGGATGAGGTGATCGGGAGCGGGATGGGGCGACCGGGATCGAACACCCGGCCGAGGACATCCTTGATCCGGTCGAAGAAGCCGCGGCCCGCCGGCGTAATGACCCCATTGCCGAACGAGGCCGCAAGTTGCTCGAGGAGAGCACGCTGTTCCGCGGTCAGATCGCGAGGGGTGTGCACCTGAACGGTGACGATCTGGTCACCGCGGTCGCCGCCGCGCATATCCGGCACGCCCTTGCCGCGAAGGCGGAATTGTTGGCCGGACTGCGTTCCCGAAGGCAGCTTGAACGAAACCGAGCCGTCGATCGTGTCGATCTCCAACTCGTCGCCCAGGGCGGCCTGAGCCATGTTGACAGCGATTTCGGAATGGATCGTCTTGCCCTGCCGGTTGAAGATCGGGTGCTGCTTGACCCGGACCTTGACGTAGAGGTTTCCGGTCTGGCCACCGTGGGCGCTTGCCTCGCCCTGTCCACTGAGGCGCAGCGTGGCGT
>CAIPGK010000333.1 GCA_903864575.1 uncultured Chloroflexota bacterium | reverse complement strand
CATCCCGAGCGAGAGCATCCGCTGCTGGCCGCCGCTCATCGTCCCCGCCAGTTGCGCCGCCCGCTCCCGCAGGATCGGGAAGATCGTCATCACCCGTTCGATCCGCTCGGCCCGCTCCGCCCGGTCCGGCACGATGAAGCCGCCGAGTTCAAGGTTGTCGCGCACCGGCAGGTCGCGAAACACCGGCGCCTCGGCCGGGGTGAACGAGATGCCGTCCCGCACCCGCGCGGTGTAATCCTCGCCCGAACGGTCCTCCCCGGCGAATCGGACCACGCCCGCCGTCACCGGCACGAATCCGACGATCGTCTTGAGCAGCGTCGTCTTGCCCGCGCCGTTATGTCCGAGCACCGTCACGATCTCGCCGGGCGCGACGGTCACCGACACGTCGTAAAGCACCTGCCGCCGGTTGTACCCGGCGGAGATTCCGTTGGCCTGCAGGAGCGGTACGGCGCCGGTGGCCGTCCGGGGAGCGTCCTTCAGCACGTGCGACATCCCGATCGTCCTTTCACCCGCTGTCTACGTGCCGAAGTAGACCTCGACGAGCCGTTCCTGGCTGGTCAACTCCGCGATCGTGCCCTCGGCGGTAACCCGCCCTTCCTCCATGAAGATGACGTGATCGGCCAGCCGCTCGACGACGTGCAGCGAGTGCTCGACGATGCAGATCGTCCGCCCGATGCCCTTCAACTGGATCACCAGCTCGATCATGCCGTCGAGCGCCGACGGGTCGATGCCGGACGTCGGCTCATCGAGCAGGAGAACCTCCGCCTCGGTCGCCAGCAACCGGGCGATCGCGACCAGTTTCTGCTCGCCATACCCGAGGTTGGCGACTTTCTCCTCCGCCTTTCCGGCCATGCCGGTCAGTTCGAGGTAGTGCATCGCCCGCTCCAGCGTCTGCTGGTCGACGGCGCGGGTATGCATCGGCCGAAGCGCGAGCGTGACGACGTTCTCTCCGGGCTGCCCCGGCACCGCCATCGCCACGTTCTGCAGCACCGTCAGCCGCCGGAACAGGCGTACGTCCTGAAAGGAGCGGGCCATGCCCAGCCGGGCGACCTCGTTGGGGGTCTTGCCGGTGATGTCCATGCCCCGGAGCAGCACCCGGCCGCTATCCGGGGTGAGCACCCCGGTAATGAGGTTGAAGATCGTCGTTTTCCCGGCGCCGTTGGGGCCGATCAGGGCGGTGATCTGGTGACGGCGAAAGATCGTGGTGACATCGTTGACGGCGTAGATGCCGCCGAACCGCTTGGTCAACCCCTCGATCCTGACGATCGCCTCCTCCCCTGCCGCTGCGTCCGATGCGCGCTCGATTGCCACCGGAGCGATCCCGGAGCGTATCCCGGACGGTCGCTCCGGCGTCTGCGGCGGCTTCCGGGAAAAGAGCGAGGCGATGCCCACGCCTTCCGGCAGCAACCCTTCCGGGCGGAACATCATGAGCAGGATGAGCGCCATCCCGTAGATGACCGCCTGCCACGGGTAGCTGTTCTCGTCCCCGATGAAGTCGAGGTTCTGCAGCAGCGGCCGCAAGCCACCGAGGATACTCGCCGCCAGCACCGTGCCCGTCAGGTTGCCGATGCCGCCGAGAACGATGATCGAAACGATGAAGATCGAGAGATCGAGGCTGTAGGTTCCCGGCGCGATGAACTGGTAGTAGTAGGCCGACAATCCACCGATGAACCCGGCCATGCCGGCCGTGATGCTGAACACGAGCAACTTGGCGAGGATCGTGTCCTTGCCGAGCGCCCGGACCGCCGTCTCGTCCTCCCGGATGCCCT
>CAIPGK010000332.1 GCA_903864575.1 uncultured Chloroflexota bacterium | reverse complement strand
GGCGGCTACGACGCGGCCGTCGAGCAAATGCCGCCGGTTGCGGACCCACCGCTGGAGACCGTCGACTACGACCGTGACACGGCCATCCAGGAGCAACCCGTCACGGGTGCGGCCGCCCCGGCTCCGGCAGCCCCGGTGCCCGGGTCCGAACTCGCGGTCAATCCCGGCGCCGAGCGCGACCGGCCCAGCGCGGACGCTCGGGAACTGCAGGCTGCCGCCGGGGAACCTGAAGGTGCAGACAACGGCAACGGGGATGGCCGCGGTCGCAAGTCGCCCGTGGAGGAGGGCAGTCGACCACGCCGCAACCCCGAGCTGACGGAGGAAAGCGGCCCGGTGCTGCCTCCGCCGCGATCGAGGCTGCGCATGGATGAAGTTCTGCCCGGTTTCGAGACGGTCGCCCGGATCGACTCGGGCCGTCTCGGTGAGACGCCTGCGCCTGCCGCCGACCCGGTCGAACGCGGTGACGCGGTGGCCGACACGGGCAAGCAGCGCAGCCACGGCGAGAACAAGGACGCCAAGGCCGCCGCGCGGGAAGACCGTCAGGACGCAAACGCCCAGGAACCGGATGCCACGACGGAAGCCCCGATCGTCCTCGCCACCACCGGGGATGCCGCCCCCCGGAGCGATGAGCCATTGCCGACCCCCGCCGCCATGCCGGCACGGGACGGCGCGGCCACCACCGATGATCCCGCCCCAACCACCGAGCCGGACCGTCCCAGCATGCCGGTCCCGATCGAGGAGGGCGCTGTCGTCAGCAGCGACGCCCCCGCTGACCCGGGAGATGGTGACCCCACCGATTCGGTCCGCGACGCCACCATCCTCAGATGGCAGTCGCCCCGCCCGAATGGCGGCGTCCGTGACTACCAACCGGAGCCAACGCCCGGACCGGACCCTGAGCCCGAATCTGGCGCTGCCGCGCCGCTCGCCGCCGAGCCTGTGCGGGATCCCGCGGCAGGTGGCTCCGGGGAATCGAGCGCCCCGCCTGCGGCGGCGTCACCCGCCGACGACGCCGAATCGCCCGCGGAGCGCGCCGGCGCCAGCGAACTCAAGGCCAGCTCCGATGGCCGCAAGGACGGGCGAAAGGCGCGAAGGAATGGCGAGGAGCCGGCCATGGAAAGCGACTCCGGACACGGGAAGGATGCCGCGTCGCCCGGCGCGGGATGGCAGGCTGACGGTCACTATCGCGGTGGCGAGGCGACCGCCAATGGCAATGGCAACATCCTCGGCACCAACGACGACGAGATCTATCGCACCCAGCGCACTGCCACCCGCAAGGATCGCGGAAACGCCTTCGTCTACGCCATCGAGATGCCGTCCGACGGCTTCTATCGTGTGCGGCTGCACTTTGCCGAGACGCAGGTCGACGCCGAACGCGCCCGTGTCTTCGATGTCGATGCCGAGGGCGAGGCGGCGCTCCAGGATTTCGACATCTATGCCGAGGTCGGCGCAAACACCGCCGTCGTCAAGTCCTTCGACGTCGAGGTCGATGACGGCACCCTCGAACTCGAGTTCCGGGGAGTGGTGGGCCGCCCGGTCGTCTCCGCCATCGAGGTTCTCCAGCAGGTTCAGACGCTGCCCCCGGTTGACAAGGAGAAGACCCGCAGGGCGCGCCAGTCGCTCGATTCCCTGCGCTGATGCCGGTGTTCGTGCCGAATTCCCGGCGGTGTTGCACAATGATGCCGGGGGAGCGCGGCGGCGAATCCCGCCGGCTCATGTTCCGGAGGGTTCCCGTTCATGAACGAATCGATGATGGACCTGTGGGCGCGTACGCTCGTAGGCTATTCTGCC
>CAIPGK010000331.1 GCA_903864575.1 uncultured Chloroflexota bacterium | reverse complement strand
GGAGCATTTCCGCGTTCGGCCTGACTTGACTACCTTTGCCAAGATCATCGGCGGCGGTTTCCCGGTCGGCGGCTTCGGTGGCCGGGCTGCGTTGATGGAGCAGTTCGACCCGACGAAGACCGCTCCGCTCTACCAATCCGGCACCTTCAACGGCAACCTGATCACGATGGTCGCCGGAGTCGCTGCAATGGAGGCCTACCCGGCCGAGGAAGTGCACCGCATCAACGCGCTCGGCGACCGCTTGCGGACCGGACTTGCGAACATCCTCGATGAGCATCGCGTGGTGGGAAGCATGACCGGATTCGGCTCCTTCGTCGGGTTGCACCTCGGGGTGGAGGAGGTCACGACCTACCGCGATGCCGCCGCCGCCGATTATGGTGATGCGCGGCTTCTCCACCTTGCGCTAATGAATGAGGGCGTTTCCTGCGCCCCGCGCGGAGGCTGGAACACCTCGACCGCGATGAACGACACCGTCATCGACGACGTGCTTTCCCGCTTCAATCGGGCGCTCGCGATGGTCCGGCCCGCGCTGTCGATCTGACCCAAGGCTCGCAGCGCGCTTCCAAACCGGCGCAGACTTCGACCGGCGGAACCTGATGATCCCGGCCTTGCCGCAACGATGTGATGGGTCGGGATCACTGCCTGTCCCGGCTGCTCGTCCTGCTATCTCGGCTGGACTGCGAGACGAGCGGCGGCCGGGATCGGGAAGGCGCTACGGAACCTGATCCACCCGGATCGAGACGGAGGGCGGCCCAGCCATCGATCCCTGCCCGGTATTCCGGCGCAACCGCAGGGCGGACGCGGCGGAACTCCCCCGGACGAATGCGTCGGTCATCGCGCCGCTGGCAAAGACCGCCAGCAGGCCAAGCACGGCGGCAACGAGAAAGAGCAACTCATAGCCACCCCGCTCGATGAGCATGCCGCCGACGACCGGGGAAAACGCCACGATCGCGAGGATTCCGTTGGTGATCGTCGCGTAGGTGGAACGGAGCCGCGTCGGGGCGAACTCCGCGAGATAGCCGAAGTTGGCGCGGGCCTGACCCGCAGACGCGGCGCCGATGAACCAGAAGGTCGCGCCAAAGGCGATCTCCACGATTCGCGACCCGCCGAGGCGATCCTGGAAGAACTGCGAAGCCGCCACGTAGGGCAGCACGAGGGCGAGCAGGGGAGGCATCAACCGGAAAAAGGCGGAAATCTGCAGGCATGCGCGATCTCCAGCCTTCCGCGCGACCCACGCCCAGACTGGCTGTGAAACCAGCACCCCGGCGACGTAGGCAAGAACGTACACTCCGACGCTGGCGCCAGACAGCCCAAGCCTCGTGACCGCGAAGAGAATCAGGAACGGGTCCACGATCGCCGTAAGCGAAAGGAGCACGCGGAAGAAGATGAACCGGCGATAGTCACGGTCGGCGAGGGCCTGTGGCACTTGCCGGAACGCGGCGATCGGCAATGCGGATCGGCCTTCCGCCACCCTGAGCGGTTCGCGGACCGACGCCACGAAAATGGCGACCGCGATCTGGCAGACCGCGGCGGTCAGGAAGACGAGAGCGAACTGGCGAGGCGTGGCAGGACCACCCTCGCGGAAGAGCTGCAACACGACCAACGCGCCCAGCACGGCGAGGATCGCCCCGAGCAGCGACCGCTGCCGGTAGAACTGCGAGCGGGAGGTGTTCGGCACTGACTTCGCCAGCAATGCCTCCGTCGGCACGCTGGCGAAACCATTGGCGATCACGAAGGCGACAAAGCAGATGAAGAAGGATCGGATGAGCGAACTCTCGCTCCCTGCCAACCCTCCGGGCGGGATGCGGTAGGTGACGAAGGCCAGCAACCCGAGCGCGGCAGCACGCACCAGCGCAGCCGCGAGCGCCCACGGTTGCTTTCGCCGCTGGGGCGCGACGAGCATTGCGGCAGGCAGCCGGGAGAGTGCCCACACGCCGCTCGCGATCGCAGCCACAAAGCCGATGACCACATAGCTGCGGGTCATTTGTCCAGCGAAAAACGCGAGAACGATGGCAGGCAGGATGAGCGTATCCGCCAGCGCCGACAACCCGGCGATGCCGGTCCCCAGCAAGGCGTTCACGCGCACACCGCGCCGGTCCGATGAGAAACGCCGGATGTCTGCTCCCGCCACCGATGACCCTTTCCAGTCGGCCCGAAACGACCGATAACGCTACGATTATAGGAGTCCGGGGTGCCCGGGCACACCCCTGCCGCCGCGTCAGCGGTCCGGGTTTCGTCGTTCAGCCACGCGCCGCGCCTCATGCATGGCGCGCAGGGCGGCCATCCGGTCCCCCGATTCCGATAGCGAATCCGGTTCAATCCAGCCCGAGAGATTTCCGGGCAACTGGTCCACCGACACGCCGAGGGCAATTGGTCCATTGGCGGAATCCGAACCAGCCCAGCACACATCCATCGTGCGGTCGGGCGCAGCCTCCCGCGCAACGCGGATTGCAGCTTTCCACATCGGCTCGTCCGGTGCTGCCTCCGCGATCGGAAGGCCGTCGGCGCCGTCGCTCAACACAAGATCACCTTCGACGTCAACGACCGCGACGGCGCACCGGGGGCCTCTGCCGAGTTCCCGCCCGATTTCAGCACGCAACTTCGCATAGGTGACGGGAACCAGCTCCGGCATAACCATCGTCGTCGCAAGAATTGGCATGAAGTTCGCGTCGCCCAACCATCGCGGGACCACGTGCTCGTGCAGATGCGACGCAATGCCCGCCCCGGCGGTCGCCCCGACGTTGGTGCCAAGGTTGAAGCCGTCGCAATTCAGCGCACGGCGAAGCGCTCGAAGCACGGATGGCATCTGCTCGGCAATTTCGGTCAGCGCTCGCGGGTCCGCGTCCTCCGGTCCCGCGACGTGCTCGTTCGGCACGAGCATGATGTGACCGGTGTTGTAGGGGAACAGATTCATGATCGCGAACGCATGCTCGCCCCGCCACAGAATCAGCGACTCGGGATCGTTTCGCTCCGCGAGCCGGTTGCAGAAGACGCACCCTGCCTCGCGCTGACCACCGACATAGCGCATGCGCCAGGGTGTCCAGAGCCGCTCCTCTGGACCGCCTGCGATTGCACGAACACCGCTGGATTCCCTGTCTCCGTGTTGGTCGTGACTCACCGGTCCACCCCGGCGAAGTAGGATGCGAGATAGGGACGTGAGCGTAACGCCGCGATGTCGGCATCGAGCAATTCGCCTGAATCGATGGCTGCGCTCCGGGCGGCCATCCCAACGAGGCGCGCAGCTTCGCGGAACCGGGCAGGATTCGGATTGGATACCGGATCGTCCCATGCTGCTGCCGCCGCCCGGAGCGCGATGGCGATCTCCTCCGGGGCATCGGCAACCGGAGCGGACGCAGCTTCCCAAAGCGCGATGTCGGGCCGGTACGCAGCCCACGGCTCACCCTCGCGAAGGGCAGCCAGAGTTGTCCAGTAGAGGCACTGTGTCCCTTCGAGCAGCACGGTCTCCCGCAGCGTCCCATGCAGATGATCGCCCGTCACTGCGCCCGCAAGTTCACGCAGTTCGTCCGCGACCCGCGCGGATACGCCATCCACGCTGGCGCGCAACCGTCGAGACGTGCCCGACACGGATTCGACATCATTGTCGCGCAGCCATGCGTAGGCGCCGAAAAGCGCTCGGGTCTTCGCGGTCAGGTCAGGATCGGGACCCTCGCCATAGACGGCGGTTGGGTCGAAATCTCGCTCAAACAGCGTCTCCAGCGAACCATCCGCGTTCAGCCGACGGTAGTAGCAGGTGCGGAATCCGTCGTGACAAACCGCCCCGTGCTGGACCACGCGCAACAGCAGGCTGTTGCGATCGCAGTTGATACGCACTTCGACCAGCCGTTGGACGTTCCCGCTGGATTCACCCTTGAGCCAACGCGCACTGCGGCTGCGGCTCCGGTAGTGAACCAGCCCGGTCGCAATCGTCTCCGCGACCGCTTCACGGTCCATGAACGCCAGCATCAGCACATCGCCGCTGCGGTCGTCCTGCGCGACGACCGGGATGAGGCCGTCATCCGGCCAGCGGATGGCGTCACGGAGCCGGGCCGCATCCATCAGCGTGGCAACCTCACCGGGATGCCGTTGGCCGCCAGATGGCGCTTGGCTTCATTCACCCGGTACTCGCGAAAGTGAAAGATCGACGCCGCAAGCACCGCATCGGCCCTGCCGGGCGCCAGCGCTTCCACGAGGTGATCGAGATTCCCTGCTCCCCCGGATGCGATCACCGGCACGTCACACGCACGGGAGATCTCCTCCAGCAAAGCGAGGTCATAGCCGTCCCTGGTTCCGTCTCGATCCATGCTGGTCAGCAGGATCTCACCCGCCCCGCGCTTCGCCGCCTCGGCCGCCCAGGCAACGGCATCGAGACCGGCCGGTCGTCGCCCGCCATGCGTGTACACGCCCCAGCCAGACCCATCCGGTTCACGCCGGGCGTCGATCGCGACCACGATGCACTGCTTCCCGAACAGGTCCGCCCCCGCGTCGATCAGCGACGGCTCCGCAATGGCGGCAGTGTTGATGGACACCTTGTCCGCGCCCGCCCGAAGCAACTCATGCATATCCTTCGTGGCGCGCACGCCGCCGCCGACAGTAAGCGGGATGAACAACTGGTCTGACGTGCGCTCGATGACGTCGAGCATCGTCTTCCGGCTGTCGGAAGAGGCGGTGATGTCGAGAAAGACCAGTTCGTCCGCACCCTCGGCGTTGTAAAACGCGGCCAGTTCCACCGGATCCCCGGCATCGCGCAGATCGACGAACTCGATGCCTTTGACGACGCGGCCATCGGTCACGTCGAGGCAGGGGATGACGCGCCGGTAGATGGCGTCTCCGAGGGCATCTCCGGCAGTCCGCACTGCTGCCGCGGGGTCCATTCCGGTCGGGCTCACGGCATCGCTCACAGTTCGTGTTGCCAGCGGCGGGCGAGATCGATTGCGTCATCGAGCCGAACACGACCATCGTAGAGCGCCCGGCCGATTATTGCGCCGTCAGCGCCGGTTTCAGCGATCCGCCCGACATCGTCGACCGTACCGACGCCCCCGGAGGCGATCACCCCATGCCCGAGGATGTCGACCATCTCCGCCAGTTGCCCGAGGTTCGGCCCGGTGAGCGTGCCATCGCGGGAAATGTCCGTCACGATGAAATGCTGGACGCCAAGTTCGCGAAGTTTCTCGGCAAGCCTGGTGGCGGAAACGTCCGTCTGCTCCAGCCACCCCGCCGCGGCGAGGTGTCCGTTTCTGGCGTCAAGACCGACCGCGACGCGGTTTCCATACGCCAGTACGGCATCCCGCACCAGGTCATGGTTTGCAATGGCCGCCGTTCCGAGAATCACGCGGTCGATTCCCAGATCGATTGCGGCATCCAGATGCTCCCGCATCCGGAGTCCGCCTCCCAGTTGCATCGGAATGTCGATGGCGCGCCGAATCCTCCGGATGGCGTCGCCGTTCACCGGTTCGCCGGCGCGCGCGCCATCGAGATCGACGACATGGAGCCACTCCGCGCCAGCATCCGCCCAGCGGCGCGCGGCCTCGACCGGGTCGGCGTCGAAGGCCGTCTCGCGGTCGAAGTCGCCCTCGACGAGGCGAACGGCCTGGCCTCCGCGAAGATCGATCGCCGGATAGACGATCATGCCGCGCCTGCCTTTCCTGCCTCGGTGTTCCGAACGAGGTCCACCCACGCATTGACCAGCTTCAGCCCTGCGTCGCTGCTCTTTTCCGGGTGAAACTGCATCCCCCAAACCGCCCCATGGGTGACGACGCTGGGGAATACCTCACCGTAGCGGGTGACACCCGCAATGTCTGCCGGATCGGCGTCATCGACGACGAAGCTGTGAACGAAGTAGAAATCGCCCTCGCTGCCCGCCGCGCCAAGCGGCCCGTCGCCCGTCGCGCGGACGGTGTTCCAGCCAATTTGCGGAATCTTGACCCCGGGGCGAAGCATTCTCACCCGGCCCCGAAGGACGCCGAGTCCGTTGGTGTCGCCCTCTTCCTGGTGGCCGAACAGGAGCTGCATCCCGAGACATACCCCGAGAAATGGCACGCCCGCCGCGACCCGCTCACGCAGCAGATCGGTCAAGGCGAGATCATCCAGCCGGTTCATTGCCGCACATGCCGCGCCGACGCCCGGCAGGATGATGCCGTCCGCCGCCACGATCGCGGCTGGGTCAGTGGTGATGACCGGCCGTGCTCCTGCCGCCTGTATCGCGCGGGTGATCGATCGGAGATTTCCCGCCCCATGATCCACGACCGCGATAACCGGCTCGGCGTTCGGGGTCATGCCAGCATCCCCTTGGTTGATGGAACGCGCGAAACATCGCCGGTGACACGGGTCGCGTCGTGAAGGGCAAGCGCGCCCGCCTTGAAGATGGCCTCAGCCGCGTGATGGGCGTTTCGCGCCCGGATGAGATCGATGTGAACGGTGAGGCCCGCGTTGACCGACAGAGCGCGCCAGAACTCCTCGACCAGGCTGCTGGCAAAATCCATGCCGATGACCGGTTCCGGCATGGCGGCGATGAACTCCAGGTATGGTCGACCCGAAATGTCGATCACGGCGCGGGCAAGTGCCTCATCAAGTGGGGCGTAGGCATGGGCGTACCGGGCGATTCCCTTGCGCTCGCCGAGTGCCTGACGAATCGCGAGACCGAGCGCGATGCCGCAATCCTCCACCGTGTGATGGGGGTCCATCGCCGCGTCACCATCGCAGCGCACGCTCAGGCCGAAGCGACCGTGTCGCCCGAACGCATCGAGCATGTGGTCGAAAAATGGCACGCCCGTTCTCACCTCGACTGGCCCGCCGTCGAGATCGACCGCGAGATCGATGGTGGTTTCGAGCGTCTTGCGCTCGGCGCTGCCGCGCCGGATCCGATGCACCTGGTTAGCCGCGCCGTCGCTCACCCGTTCAATCCCTTCAGGATGTCCTCGAGTTCGTTGGCGAATATCTCGTTCTCCCCGGTCGTGCCGATGGAGACTCGCAAGTAGGGCTGCAACCCCATGTCGGGCCGCCCGAAATGGCGGATGAAAACTCCGCGGTTGGCAAGTTCGGCCGCGATCGGACCCGCGTTCTCCACCGGCAATTTCACCAGCATGAAGTTGGTCGCCGATGGCATCGGCTCCACGCCGGGAATCTCGCGCAGTCGCGCCGCCAGGGCCTCGCGGTCAGCGATGATCGTGTCGGTGACGCCCTGGAGATACTCGAGATCGTTCAGCGACGCGATCGCCACGGCGCTCGATGCCGTGCCGACGTTGCAGAAGGCTGGCATCACCTGCATCGCATAATCGACCACGGAGGCAGGGAACGCGCCATACCCCACACGCATTCCGGCGAGGCCGGCAAACTTGCTCATCGTCCGCATGACCGAGACGTTCGGGTACTTCTCCATCAGGGGGACGTGGTTGACCCCCGCGAACTCGGCATAGGCTTCGTCGATGACGACGATGCACGGCGCCTCGGCGCAGACGCGCTCCACGTCGGCGGGGTCGAACAGGTTGCCCGTGGGGTTGTTCGGATTGCAGATGACGATCATCTTGGTGCGGTCGTTGACGGCATCGAGGATCGCGTCCACGTCCAGTTGCCAGCCCGGGGCGAGCGGAACGTCAAGAACCTCCGCGCCATGGCCAGAAAAGAGCGGGCGGTAGACCCCGAATGTCGGCTCGGAAATGATTACCCGGTCACCCGGCTCGAGGATCAGCATGGCGAGCGTATTCAGCACGTCGTCGAGCCCCGCGCCGGCGATGATCTGATCCGCCGGGCAACCGACATATTCCCCGAGCGCGGCGCGAAGACTGCCGGCATCGAACTCCGGGTAGCGATGGTAGTGCTCGAACTCCGCGAGAGCAGCGCGCGCCTTCGGCGACGGTCCGTGTGGCGACTCGTTCCAGTCGAGCCGCACCTGGCGGTCGGGCTGGCGGTCTGGTGCGGCCTGGCGCTGGTACCTGCCCATGGACCGGACCGCTGATTTGACCATTGCCTCCGGGTCGAACGATCGCCGTGGGGAAGTTCCGGAAGTGTCCGCACCCATGCGCTCTGTCTCCCTGGACCCCGCGCGCCCGCTGCGGGCGGCGGGAGACCGCTGATTCGATGCCCGTCGGTCGCCGGTCGTTCCGGCGAAAGTCGTTCCGTCAGTTCAATATAGCCGAGCGCCGGGCCGCGCCTCGGCTCAGAGCAGCATTTTTTCGAGCGGCGAGACCAGAATCTCGGTCGCACCAGCCGCTCGCAAGCGCTCCACGGACTCCCAGAATGTACTTTCCTCGATGGCCGTATGGACCGCCACCCAACCGGGGTCGGCCAGCGGCACCACGGTCGGGGACTTCAGCCCGGGAATGACCGCGCGGATCTCCTCGAGCCGCGCCGCAGGGGCGTTCATCATCACGTAGCGGAAGCGCTTCGCGGCGCGAACGGCATTGATCCTCATCAGCAGCCGATCGATGTTCGCCTTCTTTGCCGGATCGGCCAGGGAGACGCGGTTCGCGACCAACACCGCCTCCGATTCGAGGATCTGGTGGATTGGCCGCAGGTCATTCAGCAGCAGGCTGGACCCGGTCGCCGTCAATTCGACCACCGCATCGGCGAGCCCAAGCGACGGAGCCACCTCGACCGATCCGCTGATGGTGATGATCTCGGGTTTGCCGCCCAGGCTTTCGAAGAATCTGCGGGCAGAGTTGGGGTAGGACGTGGCGATCCGGGCCTCGAGCAATTCATCGGGCGACTGCACCGGGGAGTCCCTGAGCACCGCGACGATCAGCGCGCAGTACCCGAAACCAAGCGCGAGCACTTCCTCGACGCCGACGCCCTCTTCATGAATGAGGTTGCGGCCAACGATGCCGAGGTCGACCGTGCCACGATCCACATAGTCCGGGATGTCGTCATCCCGACCGTAGAGAATGCTCAGTGGGAAGTTGCGGCAATGGGAAAACAGCCGTTGCCCGTAGCTTTCGAATTCCAGGCCGATAGCGTGCAGCAATCCGAGCGTGTCCTCGGTGAGCCGTCCCGAGCGCTGCATGGCGAGCCGCAACGCGCCGTCTCCAGCCGCGGTCTTGAACCCCGCGATGTTCTCCTGAACCGTCACCGGTTCTCCCGCCTTCCCGTCTCGCAGCCGCGTATCTATGGGCGAAAGTGTCCCACGATTGTGAGAAAACGCACAACCAGCGAGCAGGTCATACCGGGTTAACGATTCGCCAACGGTTTGGCCAGTCGGAGGTGATCCGGGCGGAATCCGAGCCGCTCGTAGAACCCGATCGCATGATGATTGTTGCCCCACACATCGAGGCAAACCTCGATGCAATCATGCTCGCGCGCCCATTCGTCGGCATACGCCATGAGCGCGGATCCAACGCCGCCCCCTTCGAGCGCAGCCTCGACAACCAGGAAGCTCACGTATGCTCGACGGTGGCCGGTGAAGTAGTCCGGTTCACTGAATATCGATAGCAGCCCCGCGGCTTCGCCATCCGGGCCAGCCGCGATGAACGTGTCGCCTTCCGTCCCTTTTTCACCCCGGGCGAACGCGTCGAAGTAGGCATCGAGCATGGCAGGGTCGCGCGGGGAGACGGTCGAACCAGGGTTGAGCCGGTGCGCCACCCCGGCGCGAAAGGGCGCGTCTCGAACCTCATCGAATGGCCGGATCGTCCAGGTCGCGGTCATCAGCGACTTCTCCCACGTTGGACCCGATCGTGAATCATCCGCAGCCCGTCGATCGTCAGGTCTGGGTCGTAATGGTTGAAGAGCGGGGACTTGCCGGCGAACAGTTTGGCGAGACCGCCGGTCAGAATCACCGGAGCGTCGGTCCCGATCTCCATTCGCATCCGTTCGATCATCCCCTCAAGCATCGCCTGGTGGCCGATGACGATTCCAGACTGCAGTTGCTCGGCGGTGTTCCTGCCGATGACGCGGTCTGGCTGCTTGAGCTCCACCGAGAAGAGTTGCGCCGCGTTTGTCGCCAGCGCCCTCAGCGACGTGCCGACGCCCGCGGAGATTGAACCGCCGAGGTAGTTGCCATGCTCGTCGATCACGTCGATGGTCGTCGCCGTCCCGAGGTCGATGATGATCGCCGGACCGCCATACCGCGACTGCACCGCGAAACAGTCCACGATGCGATCGGCGCCGACTTTTTCCGGTTCGTCCACCAGCAATTCGATCCCGAGATCGAGATGGCTGCCGACGACGACCGGCTCGATCTTCAGCCGGGTGACGCTCATTTCGCTGAGCATGGTCGTCACATGCGGCACCACGCTGGAGAGAATCACCGAGTCGATGTCGCCAACGTCCACTCCATCGCTGTCCAGCAGGGAGGAGAGCAAGGCGAACCATTCGTCCGGCATCCGGTTCCTGTCGGTGGAGAGCCGGAAGGATGTCCGAAGGCCTGCCTTCCCGTGCTCGTACAACCCGAAGAGCGTATTGCTGTTTCCGACCTCGAGGGCAAGCAGCATGATCCGGGAACCTCCACAATCGGCGACCGGCGGGACCTGTCGTCTCGGGATGCCTCCCAATTCCGCCACCACGTACAATTTTGACAGAGGGCTTGGATGGCCTGCAGGGCCGTTGACCGGGAGAAACACGATGGACGAACTTGACGAGGAACGATCGAGCGGTCAAGTGATCGCGGCGGCGAGCGCGGCGGCCGGGCTGCTCGGCGCACTTGCGCTTGCGCTCACAAGGAAGAAGGATCAACCTGAGTCTGCCGACGCTGCCTACGGCGTCGCCGCGAAACCATCCACAAGTGGCCCGGATTTCGCCCAGGTGGTCGATCAGGTGGCCGAGGTCGCGCCGGAACTCGTGGCTGCTCTGGACCGCCACGCACCCGAGGTCTCTCGCCAGATTCGCAGCAAACTGCCGCTCGTGCGGGCGTTTGGCGGCGCGTCGCTGGCCGATGCCGTCGAGTATGGCAAACGGCCGAGCCGCGTCAGGCGGGCAGAAATGGGTCTTCGCGCCTCCGCCGCGAAGGTCGAGGACCGGGTGGTCGATGTCGCGCACGAGGCGAAGGAGCTCGCCGAGGAAGCGGTCGAGCGGACGAAGGCGCAGGCGGAGGTTGACTTCTCCGCGCTGTCAGCTGCCCAGGCAGCCGCCGCGCAAGCCGCGATCGCCGCGGTGGCGAAAGCCGAAAACGCGTTTGGCGCGAGCGAGCGCTTCGCTGGCCTCGCCGGCAAAGGCGCAGCCGACACCATCCAACCGCTGATCCGCGACGTTGCCCAACAGGCGGCGACACTCGCGCTCGATCTCTGGCAGAACGCCCGGAGCCGAGGCGAAGCCACCGCTGACGACGCTCTCCACGCGGCGAGCCGCCATGCAGCAACCGACGCGACGCACGCCGCGAGCGCGGCGCTGGGCATCGCCCGGGGCGCCGTCGGCGACGTCTCCAGCGACGTCCTTCGCGAGGCTCTCGCTGCGCGCGCGCGTGCCGAGCGCGCTCAACAGGACGCGGAATCCGCCCTCCGTGACCTGCGTGCAGCCGCGACTCGCGAGGCTGCGAAGGTCGAACATGAGGTGAAAACCGCGAAGGAGAAGAAGGGCGGTCTCTTCGGCATGAAGTTCATGTGGTTGGCGAGCCTGCTCGGACTCGGCTTCTACATTTTCATCGACGAGGAGCGCCGGCGGGAAACGTCGACGCAGGTCCGCGAGGTGCTCCGCGATCTCCGCGGCT
>CAIPGK010000330.1 GCA_903864575.1 uncultured Chloroflexota bacterium | reverse complement strand
GGAGTCGCCTTCACCGGTCGATTGCCACCACCCCATCGTGGTGTCGTTGTCGTGCGTGCCCGTGTACACCACGAGGTCGCGATGGTAGCGATGCGGGATGAAGTTCGATCCCTGTTCGTTGAAGGCGAACTGCAGGATCGCCATGCCCGGGTAGCGGAACTGCTCGCGCAGCGACTCTACCTCGGGAGTGATCAGCCCGAGATTTTCCGCGACGATGGGCAGCGGACCGAGCGCGCGGGTGAGCGCCTCGAACAGCGGGGCACCGGGCCCCTTCACCCAGTGGCCGTTGACGGCTGTCTGGGCGTCGCCCGGAATTTCCCAATAGGCTTCGAAGCCGCGGAAGTGATCGAGGCGGACCAGGTCGAAGAGCTCGAGCGCGGCGCGCATGCGCTGAATCCACCACGCATAGCCATTCGACTTCATGCGTGCCCAGTCGTAGAGTGGATTGCCCCACAACTGTCCCGTCTTGCTGAAGTAATCGGGAGGCACACCTGCTTGCACGCGTAACGTGCCGTCGGCGTTCAACTGGAATTGTGTGGGGTTGGCCCATACGTCGGCCGAGTCATGGGCCACGTAGATGGGCACGTCGCCCATCAGCTTGATGCCGAGCGCTCGACAGGCGCGGTGCAGGGCATGGTACTGGCCGAAAAAGACATACTGCTGCTTGTAGATCCGCTCAATTTCCGCGCGGAGGCGCGCGCGCCATGCAGTGAGCGCGGCGGGATTTCTCTGGGCCGCGCCACGCTCCCACTGCGTCCACTCTACCCCGCCGTGCGCCTGCTTGAGCGCCATGAACAGCGCGTAGTCGGGGAGCCAGTGATGTTGCTCATGCACGAACTGCTCGACGGGGGCATCGAATGGCATCGTGTCGAGCCACGCGGCGAGCGCCGCGTGTTTGGCCGGAATCACCGCGCCGAAATCGACGGCGTGGGTCGGTCGCTGCTCGGCGCTCCATCCGGGCACGTGGATGAGCAGCGGATTACCCGCGAAGGCGGAAAAGCCTTGATAGGGGGAATCGCCGTAGCCCGTGGGGCCAAGCGGAAGCACCTGCCAGATCTTCAGCCCCGCATCGGCGAGCCATTGCACGAAGCGATGCGCATCGGGACCGAAGTCACCAATGCCGCCATTGCCGGGAAGCGAGGTGGGATGCAGCAGCAATCCTGCTGCGCGGGGGAACTGCATGCGCGGGGGAGGGGCGGATCTCCGCGTGAACCGAATCAAACAGCAGGAAACCGGAAACTTGCCGGTGGAGGCATTTGGCGCCAGCACCAGGCGCCGGTGCGGTGGGACTGGCCGGCCGGACCCGTGCGCGTGGATGCGGTGAGACCGCATGCGTTTCGCTGGCTGTGCCCTGACCCCGTGTCGCACCGAAGAAAATCCGACAAATCGCTCCAGGGCAACACGTTACGAACGTGCGCGGGCTGCGCGAATTGTCAGACCCTGCCACGACCTTCTTTGCACACCTCCAACGCGGAGATAATGCATGGATGCAGTACTGCAGGTTGATCATCACCCGATTGGCTCCTCATTCGCGCAGGCTCCCGCCGAGAATGCCTCCGGCGTCGTCGTCAGGGCGCTGCTGACCGTTTCCGGCCTCGCACCAGTCAGCAACCGCGCGCCGATCGGACTGTCGTTCGTCATCGATCGCAGCGGGTCCATGGCCGGTGATCGAATCAAGGCCGCCCGCGCGGCGGCCGCACGCACCGCCGAACGCCTCCATCCGGATGACGTGGTATCAGTGGTCGCCTTCGACGATATCGTG
>CAIPGK010000329.1 GCA_903864575.1 uncultured Chloroflexota bacterium | reverse complement strand
TCCTCAGGGTTTACTGCGCCATTAGCGGCAACAGTGAATTGCGGATGCCCGTTGTTCGCAGTGGAATCACCGAGGGCCGGGAGCACACCCACCGGGTTCCACCCGGACACCGGGGCGTGCCTGATGATAGCCATTTCCGGCGCCTTCGCCGGTCCGGGTTCTTCCGCGCGCATCCACCCCCGGTGCCTGCGCGGTGGAGCCCGGTCCGGCGGCGGAGCCGGCACGCCGCCAGCGCGGAACGATCCGCGCCATGACCACCTGCCTCATGCGCCGGTAGGCCCCTCACCGGCAATGGATGGCGTCGACGGCCCCTGGTTCGGCGGGGGCCGCTGGCGTTGCGGGCATCCCCGCCCGCGCCAGCAGCGAACGGCGAGCGGCCGCCCCATGCAGGAGGGGCGGCGCGCAGGTCTGGCCCGGCATGGCCGCCGATGGCGTGCGGCAGCGTGACGGGTGTCCCATTTCGGGACAGGCCGCCCCGTCCCGCCACGGGATCGGGGGGCACGCGCGCCGCACGGTCCGTGCCCGCCGTGGCGCAGGGGCAACGGGAACAGCGCGGGGACGCCATCCCGCCGGGATCGCCGATGCCTGCCACGGCGGAGGCAGCAACCGGCCGCGCGCGGGCAAACGCTCCCGTTCATCGGATCATTAGATGAGGCATGCATCATGCGTACATGACGGACCAGAAGGAGCAGCTCGCATGATGACCGACCCGCCCGAACTCGCAACTGCCGCCGCCGTGGCGCTCCGGTATTCGGAGCAGGGCTTCGGCGTCGTGGAGCTCATCCGCGGCGTCGACGGGGCGCCCGCGGATTTTCGCTACATCATGACCAACCCGGCATTCGACGAGGCATCGGGCGACGCATGGGCGACCGGTCGCCCGGCCAGCTCGATCCTGACGGAGTACCGCGCCCCCTGGCTGGAGGGCTTCGCGCGGGTCGTCGCCACTGCTGCCCCGTGGCGCTACGAGATGGACTGGGGCCGTCGGATCTACAGCGCCGAGGTCCTTCCCCCCGGGGAGGACCGGGCCGCCATCCTCTTCTCCGTCATCACCGAACTTCGCCAGCGCGAGCGCGAGGTCGTCGATGCCATCGACCGCTTCGAAAGCACCGAGCGCGCGGCCGAGACGGGCAGCTTCCGGTGGAGCCTCCCCGATGGGCGCGTTCAGCTCTCGCGTGGAGCGCTCGCCGTGCTCGCGATGCCGGAGCGCGGCGATTCGATCGGATTGCAATCGGGCATCGACCTGCTGCACCCCGACGACCGGCCCGCCACGCCGGGCGAATTGATCGAGCGCCTCGCCGCCTTCGACCGCATCGGGCAACCGTGGGAGCCGCGGGTGGCGTTGCCGGATGGATCGGTCCGCTGGTTGTCGATCCGCGCCCGCCTGCACCGGGACGGCCGCGGCGAGGTCAGCCATGTCGACGGCCAGTTCACCGATGTGACCATCCGGAAGCGGGGCGAGGACCGGCTCGCCAAGTCTGAACGGCGGTTCCGGGTGATGGCCAATTGCGCCCCGATCATCGTCTGGTCGACCGGCGCCGGAGGCGAAATCGAGTTCACCAGTGAGGCCTGGAGGGTCTTTGCCGGCTTCCCCGTGCCCGGCGGAGACTGGCGCTCCGTGCTCCACCCGGACGACCGCCGCGCCTTTCTGGTCGCTTTCGCGCGCGCGGTCAGCCGCCGTGAACGGTTCGACCGCACCGTCCGCGCTCGCCGCGGCGACGGCGCCGCCCGTTGGCTCCACGTCATCGCCGTGTCCCGCCCGGACCCCGCGGGCGACTATCTCGGGCACGTCGGGGTCGCCATCGATGAAACCGGGCAGCGGCAGGCGGTGGAGGACAGCCAGACCGCGCTCCGGGCGGCGGAGCAGGCGAACCGGTTGAAATCGGAGTTCCTGGCTGTCATGAGCCACGAATTGCGCACCCCGCTGAACGCGGTCATCGGATACGCCGATCTCCTGCTGATGCAGGCGTCTGGCCCGCTCGACGAGACCCAGACCGGCGATGTCATGGCGATCGCCGCCGCAGGCCGCCGGCTGCTGCTGCTGGTGAACGACGTGCTCGATCTGGCCCGAATCGAAGCCGGTGAGTGGATGCTCGACCCCGAACCGGTCGCCCTCGATGGCGCGGTCGCCGAGACCGTCGCCGAACTTCGCCCGCAGGCGGCAGCCCGCGGGCTGACCGTGGTGACGCGGTGCCCGGGCGGCCTGCCGCCGGCGATCGCCGACCGCCGGGCGATTCACCAGATCCTGCTCAACCTGATCGGCAACGCCATCAAGTTCACCGAGGCCGGGACGGTGGAGGTGGACGTCCAGGCCGAACCCGGGACGGTCGCGGTGTCGGTCGCCGACACCGGGCCGGGGATCGCCCCGGAGGCGCTGCCCCATATCTTCGAGGCCTTCCGGCAGGCGGATGCCAGCATGACCCGCAGGCACGGCGGCGGCGGGCTCGGGCTGGCCATCGTCGAGCGGCTCTCGCGGCTGATGGGAGGAACGGTCGAGGTTCAGTCCACGCTCCGGGTCGGATCGACCTTCACCGTCCGGCTGCCGGTCAACCGCGCGGTACATGGTGCTCCCGACGGTTGACGTTTGCATGGAACGCTTCGGCAACCGTGAGGAAATCGGACAGGGATGGCCGTCATCATCGGGGCAGCGCGCATTCGCAGGACCGATGGAGGCGGTGAAAGCGGTGGAGGCGATGCAGGCGATGGTTGGGGGCGGCAGCCTGTTTGGCGCGGAGTCGAGGCAGCATCTCCGGACCCACGGGGATCGCGAGAGATTGCTGGCCGCCGCCTATCGCGCCGCCAGCGTGCAGATGGCGATGGTCGACCCGGCGGGGATCATCATCGATGTCAACGCCGCCTTCTGCCGCTTCCTGGGGCGGGAGCAGGCCGCCCTGCTGGGAACGCCGATGCGGGAGGTGATCGCGCCCGGGGACCGCGCGGCCGACGAGCTCCTCCGGTCCCGGCTCGCCGCCGGAACGATCGACCACTACGACATCGAAACGCGCTACCTCCGGGGCGACGGTTCGATTGCCTGGGGGCAGCTTGCCGTCGAGCCGGCGATACTGCTGGAGGACGCGGGCCATCCGCTGGCTTGGGGAGCCTGGATGCGCCTCGGCGCGGCGATGCATGCGGCGGGGGAGGCGGAGGCCGGGGTGGCCGTCATCCGCGGCGTGCTGGCCGGGATGGAGCAGGCCGGCAACCTGTTCGACCAGCCGGAGCCGATGTTGCAGCTCGGGATCAGCCTGACCGATCTCGGGCGGATCGACGAGGCCCGCTCGGTGTACCGTCGCATGATCGCCCTCTGTCAGCGACACGGATTCGACCACGCCCTCTTCCGTGCCTTCATGGGCTTCGCGGAAGCGGCAATGCGGAACCCGTCCCCGTACACGGCGCGGGTTGGCGCGCTGGTCTGCGGCGCCGCGCAGGCGATGTCGGTCCGCTCCGGGCTGCCGCAGGTGTCCTGGTGGGAATCGCGGCTCGAAGCGGCGCGCATCGCCGCCGGGACCATGCTCGGAGAGGACCCTGTCGCGGTGCTCATTGCGGAAGGCCGCGCCACTCCGGCGCCGGGAGCGGCACGTCTCGCGCTCGGACGCTGACACGGGTGGCCGGCGAAGGCATGACTGCCTCGCGCCTGCTGCCGGCAGGCAGGATCGCGACGATGTTCATCAAGCGCCGGTTCACCGCGCAGGGCAGTCGTGCCGGACACGTAGCGAAAACGACCCCAATCTGGCGCTGCGACTCCGTTTTGACAACATATCCCTTATGAAACCAATCGCTCACCGACCAAAGCCTCGCGTTCGGAGCATCATCGCTCCCTGAAACAACG
>CAIPGK010000328.1 GCA_903864575.1 uncultured Chloroflexota bacterium | reverse complement strand
GCCGTTCTTCCCGGGGTACCGGCCGCAGTTCTACATCCGGACGACGGACGTGACGGGATCGATCGAACTGCCGGAAGGCACGGAGATGGTGATGCCGGGCGACAACGTGCAGATGGGGGTGGAGCTGATCACGCCGGTGGCAATCGAGGAAGGGCTGCGGTTCGCGATCCGCGAAGGTGGCCGGACCGTGGGCGCCGGTGTGGTGACCTCGATCATCGAATAAGGTAGACTTTCCATCTTGCCGCGCCGGGAGCAGTTCCGGCGCGGCAGGATTCGATTGACCGAAGAGGCCAGAACGCGCGACGAGCGCCGGCGGCGGAAAAAGGGTGTAGTACAATGGCCAAGAAGTCGAAGGCCGACCGGCACGTCGTAACGATGGAATGCACCGAGTGCCGTGAGCGGAATTACACGACCGAAAAGAACAAGCGGAATGATCCGGGTCGCATCGAACTGAAGAAGTTCTGCCCCCGGTGCAAGACGCACCAACTCCACCGGGAAACCCGCTAGTCGGGAACCGGTTTCCGCACCCCGGAGCGGCGCCCTAGGGCTGTAGCTCAATTGGTAGAGCAGCGGTCTCCAAAACCGCAGGTTGCAGGTTCGAGTCCTGTCGGCCCTGCCAGAGATCCAGCGCCAATCCGGGGTGAGACGGGGGCGGCCCACGTGGGGCGCCCCTGTCGCATGTCTGAACGTCCCGCCTGGCGGGAAGGATCGAGTTGCATGAGCGCTCCGCGCCGCACCGCAACCAGGGGACCGCAAACCGGCGGCGGGCAGAACTCCGCCGGTGCGGTTCGCAACGTTCCCGCGACGGCGACCGCGCCGATGGCGGCCCGCCCGGCGCGTCCGGCTGCGCCCAAGCCAGCCGAGGAGCCAAAAAGCAAACTCGGGCAGACGATTCAGAACTTCCGCAAGATGGTCGAAGACACCATTGCGGAACTGAAAAAGGTCAATTGGCCGGACCGCGAAACGACGCGGAACCTGACCTTGCTCGTGATCGGGCTTTCGGCATTCCTTGGATTGCTGCTCGGTGGCGTCGATCTCATTCTGGCCCGCATCTTCCAGGCGATCGGCTAGCCGACGCGGCACCACGGAGGTACGCCATGGGACGTCTTTCCCTCAAGGAGCGATTGGTCGCGAGGCGCGCGGCGGAGGCCGGCGAACCGGTCGAGCAGGCGCCGGGCCGGTGGTACGTCCTTCACACGTACTCTGGATACGAGAACAAGGTGAAGCGGACGATCGAATCCCGCGTCGAGGCACTCGATCTCACCGATCGCGTGTACGACGTTATCGTTCCCACGCAGGAAGAGGTCGAGATCAAGGCCGGTCAGCGGCATACGGTCGAGAAGAAGGTGTTTCCGGGCTATGTGCTTGTTCGCCTCGATCTCGATGACGATACGTTCTACGCGATCAAGAACACCCCCGGGGTGACCGGCTTTGTCAACATCAACAACAAGCCGAGCCCGTTGGCCGACGCCGAGGTTCAGAACATCCTGAAGGGGATGACTGCCGAGGCGCCGAAGGTCAAGGTCACGTTCCAGATTGGCGATTCCGTCCGCATCACCGATGGCCCGTTCGCCGACTTCACCGGCAAGATCGATGAGATCAACCATGAGCGTGGCAAGATGAAGGTGCTGGTCTCCTTCTTCGGCCGGGAGACGCCGGTCGAACTCGACTTCCTGCAAGCGGAGCGGGAAACCTAGCAGCGAGCAGTCACCCCCGCATGGGCGGGCTGGCAATTTCGGGAAGGCAGGTACGAGGGAAATGGCGAAGCGTGTTCGTGGGTATGTGAAACTGCAGATTCCGGCGGGCAAGGCCACTCCGGCCCCGCCGATCGGTCCGGCGCTCGGTCAGCACGGCGTCGCGATCATGAACTTCGTCAAGGAGTACAACGAGCGCACCGCGAACCTGGTCGGGCAGATCATCCCGGTCCTGATCACGGTGTATGAAGATCGCTCCTACACCTTCGTGACCAAGACCCCGCCCGCTCCGGACCTGCTCCGCCGCGCCGCTGGCGTCGACAAGGGCGCTGCCAATCCGCGCACCACGCGTGTCGGCAAGGTCACCGCCGATCAGGTGCGGGAGATTGCCGAACTCAAGATGAAGGATCTCAATGCGGTCGACCTTGCCGGTGCGATCAAGCAGATCGAAGGCACCGCCCGCAGCATGGGGATCGAGGTCGTCGCCTAGGTTCGGGCGATGGCGGTCGCCGGGAGACCGGCAAATGAGGTGGGAGGGGCGTTCGCCCCGCTGGCACCACGGAGGAACTGGAACATGCCACGGCACGGAAAGAAGTACCTGGCTGCCGCGAAGCAGGTTGATGCGGACAAGCTCTACCTGCCGGATGAGGCGATCGATCTGCTGAAGCAGGTGGCCTACGCCAATTTCGACGAAACCATCGAAGTCCATGCCCGACTGGGCATCGACCCCCGTCAGGCCGATCAAGCCGTGCGCAGCACGGTTGTGTTGCCCGCCGGAACCGGGAAGACCGTCCGCGTGCTTGTCTTTGCCGCAGGCGAGGCCGAGAAGATCGCGCGGGACAACGGCGCCGACTACGCTGGCTCCGACGATCTTGTCCAGCAGATCAACAGCGGATGGCTCGAGTTCGATGCCGCCGTTGCGATGGCAGACCAGATGGGGAAGGTCGGCGGTCTCGGCCGTATCCTCGGCCGCAAGGGCCTTATGCCGAACCCACGCTCAGGGACCGTCGTCCGCGAAGCTGCCGACCTGCCGGGCGTGTTGCGCGAACTCAAGGGTGGTCGCGTGGAGTACCGCAACGACCGACTCGGCGTCGTGCACCTCGCGATCGGGAAGAAGAGCTTCACTGCCGACCAGATCCGCTCGAACCTCTACGCATTTCTGGACGCGCTTAACCGCAGCAAGCCCAGCGGTGTCAAGGGCGTGTACGTCAAGGGACTTTCCATCTCGAGCTCCATGTCTCCGGGTATCGCCCTGGAAGTGACCGAGGCCCTGAACAAGGCATCGGAGTCCATGGCTTAGCCGTCGAGGCATCGGCTCGATCTCACAATTGAACGCTCGTCCCAGGCTGAAGACCGTCGGTGCGGCTTGCCGCTCAATATCCGACCGAGGCCCGAGGAGGCATTCTGCAG
>CAIPGK010000327.1 GCA_903864575.1 uncultured Chloroflexota bacterium | reverse complement strand
GCCGTTCTTCCCGGGGTACCGGCCGCAGTTCTACATCCGGACGACGGACGTGACGGGATCGATCGAACTGCCGGAAGGCACGGAGATGGTGATGCCGGGCGACAACGTGCAGATGGGGGTGGAGCTGATCACGCCGGTGGCGATCGAGGAAGGGCTGCGGTTCGCGATCCGCGAAGGCGGCCGGACCGTGGGCGCCGGTGTGGTGACCTCGATTATCGAGTAAACTACGTGGTCGCGTCTCGAAACCGGGAAGAGAGAGGTTGTCAGTGGTAGCAGCGAAGAAGGCCAGCCAGCGGATCCGCATCCGCCTCAAGGCGTACGACCACAAGGTGCTCGACCAGTCGGCGAGCAAGATCGTGGAGACTGCGGAATCGACCGGCGCCAAGGTGGCCGGCCCGATCCCGCTGCCGACGCGGATCGAGAAGTTCTGCGTGATGCGGTCTCCCTTCGTGGACAAGGACTCGCAAGAGCAGTTCGAGATCCGCACGCACAAGCGGCTGATCGACGTGCTCGAACCGAGCGGCAATACGATTCGGTCGCTGATGCGGCTGAATCTGCCGGCGGGCGTGGACATCGAGATCAAGCTCTAGATTCGCGTCCAAGGGGCGGCTCCGGAGATTGGCTGCTGGAGCCGCCTCCCGAAACTTACCAAGCTCTGCAGGCGTAGGCGGCCACGGGCTTCCGCGCTTCCTGGCAGACAGGAGAGAGCCAATGATTCAGGGCATCATCGGGCGCAAGCTCGGGATGACGCAGGTCTTCGACGAGGCTGGCGTTGTTCATCCGGTTACGGTGATTGAAGCGGGTCCGTGCGTCGTGACCCAGATTCGCACGAACGATAAGGACGGATACGAGGCCATTCAGCTCGGCTTCGGTCTGAGCAAGCGGCTTACCAAGCCAGAGCAGGGCCACCGCGCCGCGAGCGGCTACATGTCCCGCACGCTGCGCGAGGTCAAGGCGACCGACGTGGCGTCGTTCGAGGTCGGTCAGGTGCTGAAGGCGGATGTCTTCGAAGCTGGCGAGACCGTGGACGTGACCGGCACTTCCAAGGGCCGGGGGTTCCAGGGCGGCGTCAAGCGTCACGGGTTCAGCGGTGGTCCACGAACGCACGGTCAGTCCGACCGACTGCGGGCGCCGGGCTCCATTGGCTCCAGCGCCACTCCGGGCCGGGTCTTCAAGGGCCTTCGGATGGCGGGCCATATGGGGAACGAGAAGGTCACGGTGCAGAACCTCGAGGTGCTGCGGGTGGATACCGAGCGGAACCTCCTGCTGATCAAGGGTTCGGTTCCCGGCCCGAACAACGGGCTGCTGATCATCCGCCGCGCCGTCAAGGGGCAGAAGAAGAAGTAGCCGCCGCGTGGGAAACCTCGCTACAGGACTGCTTTCGGAGTAGTTGAGATGCAGATTGACGTCTACAACACGGCGGGCTCGGTGGTTGGCTCGGCCAGCCTCGATGAGTCGGTCTGGGGCATCGAGCCGAACATCGCGGTGATGCACCAGGCGCTTGTCCGCCAGCTCGCGAATGCCCGCAAGGGTACGCACGACACCAAGACCCGCGCCCGCGTCAGAGGCGGTGGCCGGAAGCCGTGGCGGCAGAAAGGGACCGGCCGCGCGCGGCAGGGCTCCATTCGCGCGCCACAGTGGATCGGCGGCGGCGTGGTCTTCGGGCCGCACCCGCGGTCCTATGTCCAGGCGATGCCGCGCCAGATGCGTCGGCTCGCCATCCGGTCCGCGCTGTCGGCAAAGGTCAAGGACGGTCTGATGACCGTGATTGAAGGCCTTGGCGAGGTCGAGCCCCGAACCAAGGCGATGAAGAGCGTGATCGGCGCGTTTCCGGCGAGCCGCTCCACCCTGATCGTGACCGCCGGCAAGGCGGAGTCGATCGAGCGCGGCGCCGGCAACTTGCAGGACGTGCTGACCATTCAGGCCGGTAACCTCAACGTTCGCGACGTGTTGAAGTACGAGCGGCTGCTGGTTACCCGCGAGGCGCTCGAAGTGATCGAAGGGTTGTGGGCGCTGTCGGAAGCGAAGCGGCAGCCCAGCACCTGGAAGCTGGCGCGGCTTGCGGCGCGCGCCGCCGCCACGGAGGTCGCGTAATGGCTCAGATGTGGATGGACGACGTGCTGCGCCGTCCGGTGATCACTGAAAAGAACACGATCCTGATGGAGCAGGGCCAGTACACCTTCGTGGTGGCGCCCGATGCCAACAAGATCCAGATCCGCGATGCCGTCGAGCGGTTGTTCAACGTCCGCGTGAAGGCCGTGAACACGCTCAACGTCAAGGGCCAGGAGCGGTCCCGCTCGATCAAGAAGGGCCGCGGCAAGGTCACTGGGCGCGAGTCGACCATCAAGAAGGCGGTCGTGACCCTGTTCCCGGGCCAGCGGATCGACGTCTTCGAGCAGGTCTAGGTCCCCGGCCGGGGTACGAGGAGCTTCCAATGGGCGTTCGCCAGTACAAGCCGACTTCCCCGGGGCGCCGCTCGATGAGCGTCAGCACCTTCGAGGAGATTACGAAGAGCACGCCGGAAAAGAGCCTGATCGAGCCGCTGCAGAAGCATGCCGGCCGGAACAATCGTGGCCGCATCACCACCCGGCACCGGGGCGGCGGCAACAAGCGGTTTTACCGGATCATCGATTTCAAGCGGAACAAGACCGGCATTCCCGCGAAGATCGCGGCGATCGAGTACGACCCCAACCGTTCCGCCCGCATCGCGCTGCTGTTCTATGTGGACGGCGAGAAGCGCTACATGCTCGCGCCGGTGGGCGTGCAGGTCGGAGACATGGTCCAATCCGGACCGGATGCTCCGATCCGGACGGGTAATGCGCTGCCAATGCGGAACATCCCGACCGGTACGCAGATCCACAACATCGAGCTGTACCCGGGCCGCGGCGGCCAGATGTGCCGGTCAGCTGGCACGTCGGCGCAGCTGATGGCGAAGTCGGGCGACTACGCCACCCTGCGCATGCCCTCCGGCGAGGTTCGCCTGGTCCACCTGGACTGCATGGCGACGCTCGGCCAGGTGGGCAATGTCGATCATGAAAACATCGTCATCGGGAAGGCCGGGCGGAACCGCCACAAGGGCAAGCGGCCTACGGTCCGCGGATCGGTCATGAACCCGCGCGACCACCCGCACGGCGGTGGTGAGGGCAAGGCTCCGATCGGCGGCCAGCCCAAGACGAAGTGGGGCAAGCCGGCCACCAAGCGGACCCGGAACAACAAGCGGACCGACTCGATGATCGTGCGTCGCCGGACCGCGAAGCGCAAGTAAGAGACCAGGAGGTCCAGGACGTGTCGAGGTCGAGCAAGAAGGGGCCGTACATCGACCCCAAGCTGTTCCAGAAAATCGAGACGATGAACCGGGCGCAGGACCGCAAGGTGATCAAGACCTGGGCGCGGGCCAGCACGATCTTCCCGGGGATGGTTGGGCATACGGTCGCCATTCACAATGGCAAGTCCCATGTGCCCATCTTCATCACCGAGCAGATGGTTGGCCACAAGCTCGGCGAGTTCGCCCCGACGCGCAACTACCGCGGTCATGGCAAGGATGCCGACCGCCGTGGCCGGCGCTAACGGCGAGGGAGAGAGAAGATGCAGGTCCGAGCCAAGGTGACGAACATCCGCGTCTCGCCCCGCAAGGCCCGCCTGGTGGTGGATGCCGTGCGCGGCCGTCGCGTCAAGGACGCGATTGCGATCGCGAAGTTCCTGCCGAACCGGACCGCCGAAGATGTGCACAAGTTGCTCGTCTCGGTGGCCGCCAACGCGGAGAACAACTATGACCTCGATCCGGACACGCTCTGGATCAAGGAGATTTATGCCGACGACGCGCCGTCCTACCGCCGGTTCAAGGCGAAGGCGCGCGGACGTGTCGGGCGCATCACCCGGCGCAACACCCACATCACGGTGGTCGCCGAAGACCGGGAGGCCTAATCGATGGGCAGGAAAGTCAACCCGATCGGCTTCCGGCTGGGGATCGTCAGCACGTGGGAGTCGAAATGGTATGCGGAGCGCAACTACACCGACCAGCTGCATGAGGACCTCCTCATCCGCAAGCTGGTGATGAAGGAGCTGACCCGCGCGGGCATTTCGAAGATCGAGCTCGAGCGGTCGGCCAACAAGGTCGACGTCACGTTGCACACCAGCAAGCCGGGCATCGTCATCGGCAAGCAGGGAGCGAACGTCGAGAAGATCCGCAGCATGCTGGAGAAGGCGGTCGGCAAGAAGATCCACCTCAAGATTGAGGAGATCAAGGTGCCGGAGACCGACGCCAGGCTGATTGCGGAGTCGATCGCGGAGCAGATTTCGCGGCGCGTGTCCTACCGGCGCGCCATGAAGCACGCGGTTCAGCAGGCCATGCGGCGCGGCGCCAAGGGTGTCAAGATCACCCTGTCCGGGCGCCTCGGCGGGGCCGAGATGAGCCGCTCGGTGACGGAGATGGATGGCCGGGTTCCCCGCCAGACGCTGCGAGCCGACATCGATTATGGCGTGGTTCACGCGCACACCACCTACGGCCGGATCGGCGTGAAGGTGTGGGTGTACAAGGGCGAGGTGATGCCGGAGCGGAAGCCTGTGACCGAGGCGACCATCACGGCGGATCTTGCTGCGGCGCCGGCGATCTAGCCGGAGCCAGGAGTCGATTTCCCCGGAGACCGGGGGAATGGCCCCGAAACCCTCGGCAGGACGGCCGTGGGGCTATGGGCCGAACGTCTGGAGTGGTTCGTCATGTTGATGCCCAAGCGGACGAAGTACCGCAAGATGATGAAGGGGCGCATGAACGGCCAGGCTTACCGTGGAGCGACCATCTCCTTTGGTGAGTACGGCCTGCAAGCGCTCGAGCCGGCATGGGTGAACAGCCGGCAGATCGAAGCGGCCCGCCGCTCGATCACCAACTACCTGAAGCGTGGCGGCAAGATCTGGATCCGTATTTTCCCGGACAAGCCGGTGACGCAGAAGCCGGCCGAGACCCGGATGGGGTCCGGCAAGGGCAACCCGGAATACTGGGTCGCCGTCGTCAAGCCGGGTCGCATCCTGTTCGAGATCGCGGGTGTTCCCCGCGAGCGCGCTCAGGAGGCCCTGCGCCGCGCCGGCATGAAGATGCCGATGGATGTCCGGTTTGTCGAGCGTGAGCACGTTGGAGTCGGTGTTGCCGATGAAGCCGGCGAGGAAGAGGTGGTCGCGTGAAAGCCTCCGACATGCGCGCGCAGACGGATGCCCAGCTCGAGCAGCAGCTGAATGATCTCCACGCCGAGTGGCGTGATCTGCGGTTCCAGGAGGCGGTCGGGCAGCTGACCGCGACCGCGCGGATCAAGGCGATCCGCAAGGATATCGCGCGGATTCACACCATTCGCACCGAGCGCCTGATGGAGGCGCTGGCCAAGGACCTGTTCGCTGAACAGGCGTCCTGACCGGCTGGAGGCATGAAGCAATGAGCGAGAAGGCAGTGGCCGAGCGGGATCAGACAGCCCGCACGCAGAAGGTCGGCAAGGTGGTCAGCGACAAGATGGACAAGACCGTGGTCGTCGCGGTCGATTCCGTCCGCCGTCACCGGCTCTACCACAAGCGGATCACCAGCACCAACAAGTTCCTGGCCCACGATGAGAAGGGTGAGTGCAAGCCCGGCGACGTGGTCCGGATCGAGGAGACCCGGCCGATTTCCAAGCGCAAGCGCTGGATCGTGCGCGAAGTCCTCGAGCGCGGCGTCCAGCTTTAGCGTCCCGTCGACGGGCAAGAGGGTACTGGTGTGATTCAGCAGGAATCGCGGCTCAAGGTCGCGGACAACAGCGGGGCGCGGGAACTCCTGTGCATCCGTGTGCTGGGCGGCTCGGGGCGCAAGTACGGCGGAGTGGGTGACACGATCATCGCCGCCGTGAAGCAGGCGCAACCGAACGCGGGCGTGAAGAAGGGCGATGTCGTTCGCGCTGTAATCGTGCGCACCGCGCAGGAGTACGGGCGGCCGGACGGAAGCCATATCAAGTTTGATGACAATGCGGCGGTCCTGATCAACGCGCAGGGCAACCCTCGGGGAACCCGCATTTTCGGGCCCGTGGGCCGCGAGTTGCGCGAGAAGCAGTACATGCGGATCGTTTCTCTGGCTCCGGAAGTCCTCTAGGGATTCGGCCGGAACGGGCGACGGATACTCCGGGAGCGAGGTCAGATGCGAAAGATTCGGCGCGGTGATGAGGTGCTCGTTACCTCCGGCCGCAACAAGGGACAGCGCGGAACGGTCCGCGTGAACCTGATCTCTCGGGATCGAGTGGTCATCGAGGGAGTCAACTTCGTCAAGAAGCACCTGAAGGCGGGCCGGGCTCGACAGGCTGGCATCGTTCAGGTGGAGGCGGCGCTGCATGTCTCCAATGTGCGGCTGATTTGTCCGTCCTGTGGACAACCGACGCGCGTCGGCATCCGCAAGGACAGCAACAACAAGAACGAGCGCTACTGCAAGAAGTGCGAAAAGACCGTTCCCCGGCCCGCGGCCGAGTAGCGGTTCAGATACTGAAAGACGGCGGCCTGAGCGCCCATCGGGGGCGGACCAGGCGGGAACGCCGCACCAGAGTACGCTGAGGACAGGAAGATGGCTCCGAGGCTCAAGGATCGTTACAACGAAGAGGTCGTCCCGGCCCTCATGAAGGAGTTCGGGTACAAGAACGTGATGCAGGTTCCGAAGATCGAAAAGATCGTCGTGAACATCGG
>CAIPGK010000326.1 GCA_903864575.1 uncultured Chloroflexota bacterium | reverse complement strand
GGCCCCGGCGCTCATCGACGCGGAGGTGCGCGCGGAGATCGCCAGCCTGTGCAGGCTTGCCCCGCTGCACAACCCGGCGGCGCTCGCGGGCATCGACGCCGTCTCCGCGCTGCTGCCGGGTGTCCCGCAGGCGGCGGTGTTCGACACCGCCTTCCACCAGACGATGCCCCCGGAGGCCTACCGCTACGCGCTGCCGGCGGGATGGTACGAGGGGCGCGGCATCAGGAGGTTCGGGTTCCACGGGATCAATCACCAATGGTGCGCGGAGCGGGCGGCGGTTCTGTGCGGTCATCCCGGCAGGCCGTTCCGGGTGGTCACCTGCCACCTCGGGAGCGGCTGCTCGCTGGCCGCCGTGCTGGACGGCCGCTCGATCGACACCACGATGGGCTACACGCCGATGGACGGGATCGTCATGGCGACCCGGCCGGGAGCGCTCGATCCCGGCATCCTGCTGGCGATGCTCGCGGACGGCCAGAACGCTGCCGCGCTGGACGACGCCCTGAACCACGCGGCAGGGTTGAAGGGACTCTCCGGGGGCCTCTCCGACATGCGGGCACTGCTGGCCGCGAGAGACGCCGGCGACGAGGCGGCGAGGTTGGCCGTCGGATGCTTCCTCCATTCGTTGCGCGGCGGGATCGCGCGAATGGCGGCCTCCCTCGGAGGGATCGACGCGCTGGTCTTCAGCGGGGGCATCGGGGAGCACCAGCCAACGATCCGGGCGGAATGCTGCGAGCGGCTGGGGTGGATGGGCGTCGCGCTCGACCCGGCGCAAAACGGGGCGGCGTCCGGCGAAGCGGAGATCGGCGCGGCCCCGGCGCCGGCGCGGGTATTCGTGATCCCGGCGAACGAGGAAGGCTGCGTAGCACGTGCGGCGTGGCAGGTGGCGAGCGCCTGGAACGAAGGATGAAGCGCCTCCCCTTCGTCCGAAGGCTGCCCCACCCACTCACGCCACCACCCGCCGGCCCATCAAAGCGCCAGCCCTGCTACCATCCCGGACCATACCTATCCGGCGAGACACGGAGGCAGCGATTCTCATGGCTCCCACCTACGACATGCTCATCAGGGGAGGGACCGTCATCGATCCGGCGTCCGGGCTGTCCGGGCGGCAGGATGTGGCGATCCGCGACGGCCTCATCGCCGCCGTCGGACCCAACCTGGCCGGCGACGCCGCGCAGGTCGTCGATGCCTCCGGGCAGATCGTGACCGCCGGCCTGATCGACCTGCACACCCACGTCTGGTGGGGCGCGACCTTCTGGGGCATCGAGCCGGACCCGGTCGCGGCGCGCTCCGGCGCGACGACGTGGCTGGATGTCGGCTCCGCCGGGGCGTACTCCTTTCCCGGCTTCCGCGAGTTCATCGTGGAGCGCAGCCAGACCCGCATCTACTCGCTGCTGAACCTCTCGGCGATCGGCCTGATCGCGCCGACCTGGGAGTTCAGCAACATCGACTACTGCGACGTCGACCTCGCCGAGACGATGGTCGAGCACAACCGCGACGTAATCCTCGGCATCAAGGCCCGGATCGACAGCCGGACCACCCGCGGCGTCGGCATCCGCCCCCTCGCGATGGCGCGGGAACTGGCCGACCGGGTCGGGTTGCCGCTGATGGTCCATATCGGCGGCGGGCCGCCTTCGCTCTCCGAGGTGATCCCGCTGTTGCGGCCGGGGGACATCCTGACCCACTGCTTCACCGGGCAGGACATGAAGATCGTCGACGACGCGGGCGTCCCGAATCCGGCGATCCTGGAATTGCGCGACAAGGGGCTGATCCTCGATATCGGTCACGGCGCGGGCTCGTTCTCCTACACGAGCGCCGAGGCGATGTTGGCCGCGGGCATCCTGCCGGACGTGATCTCGACCGACCTCCACCAGCTCGCGGTGCAGGGTCCGGCGATCGACATGCCGACCACGATGAGCAAGTTCCTCAACCTCGGCCTCTCGCTGGAGGACGTGATCGAGCGGTCCACTTCCCGCCCCGCCGATGCGATGGGCAAGTCCGACCTCGGCCGCATCGCTCCCGGCAGCCCGGCCGATGTCGCGATCTTCACCCTCGACGAGGGCGACTGGGTCTTCCACGATGTCCACATGAACGAGCGCCGCGGCTCGCAACGCCTCCACAACACCCTGACCATCGTCAATGGCGCGCCGATGGAGCGGGTCGAGGAACGCCCCCTTCATCCGTGGGCCGTGCTGAACGACGTGCAGTCGCCCTACCAGAAGCCGCTCGCCTACGCTGCCAAAAAGGGGCATCCGTAGGCAGATCGGCCGATTGGCAGCAGCAGCAGCCAGACGCCAGCGGCCCTCGCTCCGGCGGGGGCCGCTGGCGTTTGCGCGCCGGGACCAGGGACGGGACCGGCGGCCGGGTCGGGGGTCCCGTCCGGGGCGATGGACATCCGGTGGATGCCCGGACTCAGGCGCCCGGTTCGAACGCGGCAAGCCGCTCCGTGAGCGCGGCGACCTGCGCCTGCTGCTCCTGCCCTGCGCCGATCAGCACGGGAACCAGTTTCACGTAGTCCAGCGCGTACTCCCGGCCATTGCCGCCGTGAACGACCGACGGCACGACCGGCTCGACCTCCTGCGCGATCAGCCCGTACCCGCGGCGCTCCCCGAACCGGAGCGTGTCCTTCCACTGGTAGATGACCGGTCGCAGCGCCGCGATCGTTTCCAGCGCGCCGCTCACCGGCTCCACCGAATGCTTCAGCGAGCGGTCGGACGGCGTGATGGTGCCCGACGCTTTGATATTGCCGTCCACCTCGAGCCGTTCCGTCGGCGCTTTCACGCCGATGCCGATCTTGCCGGAGCTGATCGTCGAATCGATGCCGTCCAGCGAGGTGCCGTAGATGAGGATTACCGGCGGCGGCTACCCACCGCGCTCGACCGGGATGACGGCTCTCGCGCTGGTGGAGGGCGCGCGGCGGCCTGCCATGGCGGCAGTGGCGGCGGCGACGAACGCCCCGACCGGGAGGCGGGCGGGACGTTCGTCGTGATTCCCGGCGGCCGGTGAATTGGCGCGGTGGCTGCGACCGCGGTCCTAGCGAGCCGCCTGGCCGCCTACCCCAGCACGCCCGCCAGATCCGCGATCAGATCATCCGGGTCCTCGAGGCCGACGGACATGCGGAATACGCCATCGCCGGCAAACTCCCGGTAGCGGGCCATGCCGGGCTCGTCGAAGTGGAAGCTGTCCGTGTCAAGCATCTCCGTCCCGAGGTAGACGACCAGCGAACGCTGGTGACCGAGAGAGACGGCGTAGTGGAAGACGTCGAGATCCCGCGCCATCCGCTGCGCGAGCGCCGGGCCATCGACGGCGGTGAAGGCGAGCATGCCGGAGAAGTTCCGCATCTGCCGCCGCGCAAGGTCGTGCTGCGGGTGGGAGGGGAGGCCCGGGTAGATCACCCGCGTCACGGCAGGGTGGGATTCCAGGAAGGCCGCGACCTGCATCGCGCCCGTCTCGTGGGCGGCCATGCGGATCGGCATGGTATCCATGCCGCGGGAAATCAGCCAGGCCTCGAACGGGCTGAGAACGCCGCCCTCGTGGACGCGGGCGTCGGCGCGCAGGGCCTGAACCCGCTCCGCGTCACCGGAGACGGAGCCGCCCATCGCGTCGCCGTGGCCGTTGAAGAACTTGGTGAGGGAGTGGATCACCCAGTCCGCGCCGAACTCCAGTGGGCGGGTGGCCATCGGGGTCGCCCAGGTCGAATCCACCGCGAGATCGGCCCCGCCCGCATGCGCGATCTCCGCGATCGCCGCGATGTCGGCGAGTTTCAGGATCGGGTTCGCCGGGGTCTCGATCCAGACCAGTTTGGTGTTGGGGCGCATGGCCTCCGCCACCATGGCGGGGTCCGAGGCATCCACCCGGGTGACCTCGACCCCGAACTTCGGCAGGGTGTCGTGCGCGAGTTCACTCACGCCGACGTAGCAGACATCGGCCACGATGGCGTGATCGCCCGCGGCCAGCAGGTGGAAGAAGACGGCGCTCGCGGCGGCCATGCCGCTGCCGAAGGCCGCGGTGTCCCCTGCGCGTTCGGCGACGGAGACCTTCTGCTCGAGCAAGCGGACGGTGGGGTTGGCATGACGCGCATAGAGCCATGCGCCGTTCGCATCCTTGCTGGCCTCGAGCCAGTTGCCGCCCGGAGTGGTGTAGGCGTCCACGTAGTCGGGCGCAAGCACATAGGTGGATGAGGGCACGATCGGCGGCGCGGAGGGGCCGTTGCCCATCCCGTGCCCGGCCGGACGGCCCGCGTGGATGATGCCGGTCCGCTCGCCGCGCGCGCGGCCGGAAGGATGGGACGATTCGGACATCTCAGAGGCTCCCGGGAACGGGACGCGGCCGCCATCGGCTCGTCGCCACCACAGATCGAACGATGCCGGAACTGTGCCGGATCGCGGGAGCTGGCGCAAACGGGAGCGGGGCGATTCGCGCGGCGTGATCTGGCGCGCAGCCAGGAGCCGCGGCGCATGGCGCCCTTCCGTCTCGCCCAGCAAGCGGACGGGCCGTCCGGGAGCGGGAAGCAATCCTGAGATCCGCGCAGGGAGCGAGATTGTCACGACATTGCAACGCGGTTCTGCCTGAAACGGTCGCGACTGTCACGTGGGCTGATGCACATTGCCGGATGGGAAGCAGCCGGGATGCCCGGCGCGAACGGCAGGAAGGAAAGGAGCGGTCTGCCACGATGAGCGGATACCGATTGACCCGGAGCGGAACCTGGGTACTCACGATCGTCGCCGCGTTGCTGTACATCCTGCTGTGCTGGCTGTTCGCGGACGGCCTGTTCACGGGAGGGGGGGAGAAGACGTCGTTCATCAGTTCCCCGGTGCTGACCTACATCCTCCT
>CAIPGK010000325.1 GCA_903864575.1 uncultured Chloroflexota bacterium | reverse complement strand
TATGCAGGAAATGCTCGGCGTGACGGCGGCGCTCGTCGGGCAGGGGCTCGGCGGCACCGTTGCGCTGGTGACGGACGGCCGGTTTTCTGGCGCGACGAAGGGCGTGATGATCGGCCACGTCGCTCCCGAGGCGGCCGTCGGCGGTCCGATCGCGGCGCTGCGCGATGGAGACATCATCGTCATCGAACCTGCGACCCGGACGCTCAAGGTCGAACTGACCGATGAGGAGATCGCAGCCCGGATGCGCGAGTGGAAGGCGCCCGCGCCTCGATACACCAACGGGGTGCTGGCGAAGTACCGCTCGCTGGTGACCCAGGCGAACGACGGCGCGATCACGAAGCCGCTGGACTGAGCCAACCCCGATTCACGGGATCGAAGGGAACGCCCTGTCCGATGACCGGACAGGGCGTTTGCCGTTGGTCCATGTGAGCGGCCTGCGGGGCGGATGGGCTCAGGGAAAAGATAACGGGAACCTACGGCAAATCCCGGTCCCTGAACACGACATATCCGCCGAGCGTTGCCACGAACCCGACGATGAGAAGCACGGCGATGTCCAGCCATGGCCAGGCGCCGGTAACGAGAATTGCGCCGGGGTCGAACCAGTTGAACAGGCTCAACGGCTGGAAAGGGCGCAGCATCGCCCAGATCGAGGCGAAGTAGTCCACGAAGTACATGAGGATGAAGATCGCCAAACCCCAGCCGAGGACCCTCCCCGCCTGCGCCGCCCATGCAGCGCCCAGGAGAGCGATTCCGCCCGCTGCCCAGCAAAGCGCAAACGTGTTGACTGCGAGCGGCATGAAATGGGCGACCGGGATTTCTCCTGAGGGACGGACGGCCGCCCACCCGGCGAGCATTCCTGCCGGCCCGGCGAGGGCCACGAGCAGCGAGATGACGGCCACGCCAATCACGCGGGAGAGGTAGACCGAACCGCGAGAGACCGGTCGAGAGAGGGCGATCTGGATGGTTCCCCGGTCCATTTCCCCGGCAAGCGTCCGGGCCGCGAAGCCGATCGAGGCGGAGGTCGCGAGGATCAGGTAGAGCGGGTGGATGAATCCGAGCGAGAGGTAGCCCGCGATGCTGGTCATCGCCATGAACTCCGGGCGCGTGCGGGCGAAGGCGCGCAGGGCGGGAGGGATGCGCTCCATGATCGCCGAGAGACCCTCCGCGCCGCCGACGGCTTCGATGACCGGGGCCTGCACGATCTCGAACATGAAAATGAGGATCAGCAGGCCAGCCAACGCCGGGAGCCAGCGCAGGAGGGCGCGTCCCGTCATGCGGTGGAGCGCATTCATGCGCGTGGCTCCGATCCGTAGAAGCCCATGAATATGTCTTCGAGCCGCGGCGGCGGCAGCAGCAGATCGGCGACATCGAGACCGGCGAGCAGCGTGAGGAGTGGGCCGATCTCTCCATCGATCTCCAGTTCCGCGCGCGGGCCGCTGGTAGAGAGGACGCGGATGCCCGGCGCGCCGCCCAGCCGCTCCGGTACCGGGCCGTTGAACAGCACGGTGGCCTGGCGGCGGTGGATGCGGGCAAGATCGGCGATGGATTCCTCCGCCAGCAGCTTGCCGCCCCGCACGATGGCGACCTGCTCGCAGACTCGCTCAACCTCCGGGAGGTCGTGCGAGGACATGAAGACGGTATTGCCGCGTCGGTTCGACGCTCGCAGGACTTCCTCGAAGTTCCGCTGGATGAGCGGATCGAGCCCGTCGCTCGGCTCATCGAGGATCAGCAGGGCCGGGTCGTGCTGCATGGCGGATATGAGCGCAACCTTCTGGCGCATGCCTTTCGAATAGGTCGAAAGGCGGCGGCGGAGCGCCTCGGGTCCGAGTTCGAGGGCGTCGAGGAGGAGCGTGCGCAGGACGGGGCTCGCTCCGGAGAGACCGGCGGCATGGTCGAGCAGCGCGGCCCCGGTCATGTCCGGGTAGAGCGCGTCCGGTCCCACGAGATAGCCGACATCGCGGCGGGCCGAGACGCCGTCGGACCATGCGTCATGGCCGAAGATCGTCGCCTGCCCCGACGTGGCGCGGATGAAGCCGAGCAGGATGCGGATCGTCGTTGTCTTGCCCGCGCCGTTGGGACCGAGGAATCCGTAAATGGAGCCTGCGGGAACGGCAAGACTGACCCCGTCGAGGGCGGTGTTGGTGCGGTAGCGCTTGGTCAGCCCGGATGTTGCGATCGCGAGCGACGCGGAAGAAGCAGTCATGTGGGCAGGGTAGCACCGGGCGGCGCGCGCATGGATGACGGATGCGACACCGTGCCGCCGGTATCGGCCCGGACCGGCTGCGGTTCTGGCAGAATCCCGGCATGGATGGGTGGATTGACGAGCAGGAAGGCGGGACGAGGATGACCGGGCAGGAGAACGTGCGGACGATCGGACCGGTCGCGGTGATCGGCGCAGGCACCATGGGGCGGCAGATCTCGACGCTGGTTGCGGCGAGCGGGCGCGAGGTGCGGTTGTACGATCTGCTGCCAGCCGCGCTGGAGACCGCTCACGAGAAGATCCGCGAGGAATTGCGGACGCTGCCACACCTGCCGCAGTACGCGCACCACCAGTTTCGCCTGGAGCCGCCCGCCGATCACGATGCCGTGCTGGATCGAATCACCATCGCCGGAAGTCTCGAGGAGGCGCTCGACGGTGCGGACCTGATGATCGAGGCGATTCGCGAGGATCTCGAGACCAAGCAGGAGTTCCACCGACGGGCCAGCGAGATCGCGCCGGGGATCATCCTGGCGACGAACAGTTCTTCCATTCCCTCCGGGTCGATCGCTCCAGCGGTCAACGATCCCTCCCGGCTGATGAACATGCACTTCTTCGCCCCGGTCTGGCAGCGGTGCATGGTGGAGTTGATGGGGTGCGGCGAAACCGCCCCGGACGTGATGGAAGCGGCGGCGGCATTCGGTCGGTCGCTGGGGATCGTCGTGGCCGTAGTCCGGGGGGAGAGCAAGGGGTTCATCATCAACCGCGTCTGGCGCGCGGTGAAGCGGGCGGCGCTCGAGGTGGTCGACCAGGGACATGCCGACCCGGAAGATGTGGATCGCCTCTGGATGATCTTCTTCGGCACCCCGACCGGGCCGTTCGGAATCATGGACATGGTCGGACTCGACGTGGTGGCCGACATCGAGACGAGTTATCAGCGAGTGACGAAGGACCCGACCGACCAGCCATCCGCTGTCCTGCACGGCAAGGTCGCTGCCGGGAGGCTGGGAGAGAAGTCGGGCAAGGGCTTTTACACCCACCCGAACCCGGAGTACGTCCAGCTTGGATTTCTGACAGGTGGGCGGGAGTAGCGCTGGGCCGTTACAGGGCGCGGGCGGCGAGGCGGCAGGCTGTCCGGAGAGTTTCCAGGACACCATCCCCGTTGATGGCGATGGCGGCGATCCCCGAGGACATCAAACCCAGGGAAGCGGCGACGCGCTCGACCGGCAGGGCATCCGGGAGATCACGCTTGTTCACCTGGAGCACAAGCGGGAGACCGGGCCGGAAGCCGGCGGCGATGAACGTGCGCAGTTCGGCCATGCTCTCCACGGCGGCAGCAATGCGCGCTGGGTCGCTGTCGGCGACGAAGATGATCGCATCCGCGCCGGCGAGGACGGCGGCGCGGGCATCGACGAGTTCGGGTTGCCCGGGAATGGTGGAGATGTCGGCCAGCATGCGCCACCCATCGATCTCGCCCAGGTCGAGAGGAAGATCGTCGCGAACGAGGGTGTGGCCGTCGCGTGCCGAGATCGAAACGAGATCGCCGCGCGCGCCGGAAGGTACGAGCGCGGCGATATGGCGAAGATTGGTCGTCTTGCCGCTAGCGGCAGGGCCCGCGTAGACCACGCGCAGACGCACCGTTCGGGCTGCAAGGTCGATCAGGGCCATGACGGGCGCTCCGGTTAGGCCACCGCGCCGGGGCGGGGCGTGCGTTGCTCGACAGGCGCCTGGTCGCGGCCGTCCGCGCCGCCGCGAACTGCCACATAGGGAGCAAACCGGGAGATGTCGGCGGAGGGCAGCCAGCCGGTGACGACGGTTCCGTCCTCGGTGTGACGAAGTTCCTCGACCCGCCCCGCGCGGTGGAACCGGTCCACCAGATCGGTCCGCGCGTAGGGCACGGTGAGCGTGACCGGGAGGAAGGCGGCCTCTACTTCGAGCGTTGCCTCGATGGCGGCGAGCATTCGGTCGAGTCCCCAGCCATTGGCGCCCGCTATGGCGACCGGGTTGACCGCAAGCGGCGCTGAGGTTCCGAGACGGGCGAGCAGGTCCTCCATTGGGACTGCGGCGACGTGGTCCGGACCCGCGCCCTCGGGCAGGAGCAGATCCACCTTGTTCAGGGCGGTGACGACCGGCTTGTCGTCCGCGCCGAGTTCCTCGAGCACGCTCATCACGGTGCGAACCTGCTCGGTCGCGTTCGGATGGGTCACGTCGACGACATGGAGAAGCACCGTCGCTTCGTTGATCTCTTCGAGGGTGGCGCGGAAGGCGGCGATGAGCAGGGTGGGCAGGTTGTTGATGAAGCCCACGGTGTCGGTGAACAGCACCTCGCGGCCACCGGGGAGGGCGGCGCGCCGGGTGGTGGGGTCGAGGGTGGCAAAGAGCTTGTCCTCGGCCAACACCTGCGCGCCGGTCATGGTGTTGAGCAGGGTGGATTTCCCGGCATTGGTGTAGCCGACGAGGGCGACGACCGGAACCGGGACACCCTTGCGGCGCTCGCGGTAGAGGGTGCGGTGGCGATGGACCTCGCCGAGTTCCCGCTTGATCTGGACGATCCGCTTGCCCAGTTCGCGCCGGTCGCTTTCGAGCTGCGTTTCGCCCGGGCCGCGAAGACCGACGCCGCCGACGCCCTGGCGGGAGAGGTGGGTCCACATCCCGGTGAGCCGGGGGAGGCGGTACTCGAGTTGCGCGAGTTCGACCTGCAGGCGGCCCTCGTGGGTCGCGGCGCGGCGGGCAAAGACATCGAGAATGAGGGCGGTGCGGTCGATGACCTTCACGTCGAGCGCTTTTTCGAGGTTGCGCTGCTGGGCCGGGGTCAGGTCGCCGTCCACCATCACCACGTCGTATTCGAGGTCGTCGCGGCGGTTCCTGATTTCCTCCAGCTTGCCCTTGCCGAAGTAGGTTCCGGCGATGGGGTGCGAGAGTTTCTGGGTCACGGAGCCGACGACCTCGACATCGACCGTCTCGGCGAGACGTGCGAGTTCCTCGAGGGAATCGGCGGCGGCCCACTCCTTGCCGGGCGATTCGACGGCGACGAGCAGGGCGTGTTCGTGGGGTGGTGTCGTGGTCAGCGGGCGTGCGATGGTCGGCCTCCTCTGGCGCGATCCGGCGGCGATCACCGTGCTGAATCGCAAGATGCGGGCCCAGTATACGCCCGTCCGCAGGATGACCTGCCGAGCATGGAGCGCATGAATCGGGGGGAATCCGCGGGGAATTCGGCGCAGGCGCGCTTGATCAGAACCGGCATGGGATGGGGTCCAAACGATATAGTGCAGAGTGCCCGGAGGATGGGGCGACGACGGAAGGAGTTCACGATGTTGCACGAACAGGCGGGCCGCAAGGTTACGCGGCGGTCGGTGATGGGCGCCGCGTGGCAGATTCCGGTGGCGGCCGCGCTGCTGTCGCAGGGTTTCGCGGTGTCGACCGCCCTCGCGCAGGATGGCAAGACTACCCTGAACTGGTCGTTGGAAGGCGTCAGCGATCTTGTGTCCCTCGACCCGGCGACTGCGAGCGACGCCCAGGGTTTCACCGCCGTTGGGTTGCTCTATGGCGGGCTCGTGCGGCTGACCGCCGATCTGCTGGTCGAGCCGGACCTGGCCGAAAGCTGGACCGTCTCCGAGGACGGTCTCACCTACACCTTCACGCTGCGCGACGGGGCGATGTTCTCTGACGGCACCCCGATTACCTCCGCTGATGTGGTCGCGAGCCTCAATCACGCGCTCGATCCCTCGACCGGCGCGTGGACCGGACCGTACTACCTCTCGCTGATCCAGGGCGCGAACGAGATGGCCTCCAGCGGCGCCGAGGGGCCGGATGGCACGCCGATGCCGGTGGTCACCGAATTGTCCGGCGTGAAGGCGATCGACGACCGCACGGTGGAGATCACGATCACCGCGCCGTCCGCATACTTCCTCAGCGTGCTGTCGCTGGCTCCGGCGAAGATCGCCCCGGCTGGCGCGGTCGGCGCGGGCGACGGCAAGGTAACCAGCGGCCCGTTCACGCTCGAGGCATGGAACCGCGGGCAAGGGCTGGTGCTGGTTCCGAACGCGAACTACTGGGAACCTGCTGACAGGATTTCCAAGCTGAACCTGATTTTCAATCAGGACAGCGAGACGGCCTATCAGCTGTATCGCACCGGCAAGCTCGACATCATGGGCAGCCAGCAGAACCCGGTTCCGGCCGCGCGCGTGGCCGAGGTGAAGGACTCGCCGGAATTCAAGTCGGCCAGTGCGTTCAACAACCGGTACATTGCATTCAACAACAAGCTCAAGCCGTTCGATGACGTGCGGGTCCGCCAGGCGCTCGCCCACTCGATCGACCGGGACACGCTGGCGAATGTCGTGCTGGGCGGGACGGTGAATCCCACCGGGCGCATCCTCCCGGCGGGCTTCCCGGGTTCTGAGCTGCCGATCGAGGAGTTGGCGTTCGACCCCGCCGCCGCGAAGCAGCTGCTGACCGACGCGGGCATCGATCCGGCCTCGTTCAGCTTCAAGTTGACCTACGGCGTGGAGGGCGACAACGAGAAGGTCGTCACCGTGTTGCAGTCGATGTGGCAGGAAAACCTCGGCATCAAGGTCGAGTTGGAGCCGCTGGAGCTTTCCACCTTCAGCTCGCGCCTGAACGACATGGTGCAGGATCCGGAAAAGGGACTGCAGGCGTTCTACAGCGTCTGGGGAGCGGATTACCCGGACCCGCAGAACTGGCTCTCGCTGCTGCTCCACACCGGAGCGGGCAACAACAACCCGATGTACTCCAATGCCGAATTCGACACGTTGACCGAAGAGGCCGACGTAATGACCGGCGATTTTGCGCCGCGCGCCGAGCTTTACAACAAGGCCGAGCAGCTTGCCGTGACCGAAGCGACTGAAGACGTCAATGGCCACCAGGGTGTATTTGTACTGCTTGCCGCCGTACTCGACCTCGGGTACCTGCATCACG
>CAIPGK010000324.1 GCA_903864575.1 uncultured Chloroflexota bacterium | reverse complement strand
GGCGCTGCTTGCCGCTGCCGCGGCCCTGGGCACGATGCCGCTCCGGGAGCAGATCACGCCCGACGAGGCCCGGGGCGTGCTCGCCCGCGCCGGCATTCGGGCCCTGCTGGCGCCGGGCTCCGGCGGCGATGGAGCGCGCGAGGCAGCCGCGTCACTTGGCATTCCCGTTCTTCGCTTTGCATGGCGCGCGACGGACCAACAACTGGAGATCGACGGCCCGTCGCTCGGGCCGGTCTCCCCGTCGTCTCCTCCTGCCCCCGGCGACATTGCCCTGATGCTCGTCACCTCCGGCACGACCGGCCGGCCCCGCATCGTCCCCTGGACCCAATCCGGTTCCATTGCGGGCATCCGCGCCGCGATCGTCGACAAGGGCCTGGGCCCGGGGATGAAAACCGTGCTCACCCTCCCGATTGCCCTGGGGTTTGGCGCCATCGAGGTGTTCGTCGCCATGGCCTCCGGCACGCTGACCATCATTCCCGGGCAGATCGCTCCGACCTCGATCCGGGAAACCATTCGCCGCTACCAGCCCGACTGGATGTCCCTCGCCGCCGCCCATTACGGATCGCTCGCCGAGAGCGGTCAAGCCGCCAGGGAAGGAATACCGGCGCTGCGCTGGGTCGCGAGCGGCGGCGCACCGCTCCGTGACGATCTTCGCGACGCCGCCGAACTCATCCTCGGCTGCCCGGTTCTCAACCTCTATGGCGCAAGCGAAGCCGGACCCATCAGCAAGCAACCGTTCCCGGTGGAGCCGCTCACCGGCGCCGCAGGCCGACCGCTCATGGATATCCGTGTGGTCGACGACGACGGAAACGACCTGCCGCCCGGCAGCGCCGGCCGCCTGCTGGTCCTCGGCCCGTCCGTCTTTCCCGGCTACCTCGACGATCCGGACGCCACCGCCCGTGCCTTCACGGCCGATGGCTGGCTCCGCACCGGAGACCGCGCGATCGTCCACCCTGATGGTTCGCTTTCGATCCTGGGCCGGGGCGACGACCTCATCAACCGCGGCGGCGACAAGATCGATCCTATCGAGGTGCAAACGGTCCTCAACGCCCACCCGGCCGTCCTCGAAAACGCCGTTTTCGCCATACCCCACGCCCGGCTTGGCAGCGAACCTGCCGCCGTCGTGGTCCTTCGGCCCGGTCACGATCTGTCACTGCGCGACGCCCGCCGCTGGCTCATCGACCGGCTCAGCCCGCACAAGGTGCCTCGCCGCATCGCGTTCATCGATGCGATGCCGCGCACCCCGTCCGGGAAGATTCACCGCGCCGCCCTGCCCAGCCTGCTCGACCACCCTTCCGACAGGTGATGCTCCACCGTCCCGGCGTTGGTCCTGCCTCCCCGGGTGTCGTTCGTCACGCCGCACGCCACATCACCCGGCAAGCGGATCGCCGCTGCGCGCGCAACGGCCGCCGTGGCCGCCCGCGCCTCGGCTCCCGGCCGAATCGGACCGCCACGTCCCTGAGACGGGTAAGCTGCCATCATCGAGGTCGTTGCGAGACCCGCAATCGGGTACGGGCGGGAGGATCAAGCGCCCACGGAAGAGCATGACGATCGCGAGCGCACAGGCTCGAACGCCACGGCAGCGTCTCTCGAGATGCCCCGCGTTGCGGCGATCAGTCGGTCAGATGCGCCATGATGCGAGCGACGTCCGTCGATGACCAGATCTCGACGATCCGGCCGCAATTGACCCTGAACATGATGTGCCCGTCATACGCCACCGGACGCCCGGTTGGCGCGTGCCCGGCGAAGCCGGTGGTGTCGGTGAAGGTCCCGGAGTACCAGGTCGCCGCAAGGTCTCCGCTGACGAGGATCTCACCGCGCCGCTGCCGCATGTCCGGGAAGGCCGTCCACCAGCCGGCGTTGACAGCGATCACGCCCGCGATGCCCGTCACCGAGGTCCCGAGCGTCGGATGAAACACCACGTTTTCGGCCAACACACCGCTCGGCGCAGGGTGAGAGGTCCACACCCGCGTGAAGAATTCGCGCACGAGCTTTTCAATCTCGGAGCGAGAAGGGGTCGGGCATGTGGCGTCGATCTCCGGGATCGGCGCCGGGCCCGGCGTGTGCAGCGCGGCATCGGCATCGGCCCGCATCCGGGACAGGCGCCCGTGCTGGTCGAGAATGTTCCATCCCTCCACCGCCTGCCCATCGTGCATCCGGAAGATCACGATGCCACGAGTGTCGATCTCCCTGCCGGTCGGCGGAATGCCCCGATACTCCCGGTCATGCGTCCCGACCGCAAGGTATCGGATCGCGATGAACGGGCCGTCGACGATGACATCATTGACTTCCCGCCTGAGGCCGCCAAGGGATTCATCGGCACGGCCCATTGCGGCAAGGACCGCATCGCGGCCGACCAATCTGCCGTGGATCGGGGAGGTATAAATGACATCGGGGGCCAGGAAGTTTCCCCAACCGGCGGCAGGACCCGTCCACCCCTCGACCACCCGCTTCGCGGTTTCCTGATCGATCTCCGCACGCTCTCCGCTGTCACGCTCGCTGAAATTCTGCTGCATCATGGCACCTTCCATCGTGAACTTCGGGGGACGCCGACGCCAGCGGGCGAGCAATGCGCGATGGCCCGCAGCGGCGCACGTGGAGCTCGATCTTCCCGTCCGTCGGCTCCGTCCGCCAGCTGCCGGCGCCGTCGCGGCGCATCATCACCTGGCGACCCGACCTACTCCGGCGGCAGGTCGCTCCGTGGACGAACGATCGTCGCCACGCTCTGCTGCTTGCACGGCGCATCCTACGGCGGATTCCGGCGCCATGCAACTCACGTTCCGCACGGAATCGCACAGGGAACGCATGCGTGCGTGCGTCTCGCTGAAGCTGCGGAAGCGAGACTTCACCAACGTTATGGAACATTCTCACATGGTAATGGTGACGGGGAAGACGCCAATCCGCACGGCCAGTTGAACCATGCGATCCAGCCAGAGTGGCGAACCAGTCCGCGTGGGTTCCGAGCCTACATCCCGCCTGCCACACGCCGCCCAATGCCGAGGCAGGGCCCGGATCAGGTCCGCCATCCCCCGGTGTCGACGACTCCTCTGTGCAACTCCGCCAGATTCCGGACTGCTGTGATCTGAAGCGCACACCCTCATGCCGCGAGCCACCTGGGGCAGGCGTTCAACCACGTCCGCTCCCGCGTGTCTGCAGCGAGAAGCCGGCGCCGGACCGGGCCCTGCAAGGCGCGCACAGGGGGAGGCACGCACCCGGCAGAATCCCGGTCCGGCGGCGGCGATGCGGCGAGTCGGACGCCGCACCGCTCACCCTGCGACCGGTCAGCAGCTGATCGTCCCGCCCGCGCACTGATCGGGCGTGTTTCCGGTAATGCTGCCGGTGACGGCGTCAAGCGTATTGGCGTTGTTGTTAGACCTGACACCGCCACCCGGGACCGGGGGCGTCGAACCGGTCGCGGTGTTGCCGGTGATCGTGGCATCGCCGCTCACCTTGAACTCGGCCGGAACGCCCTCCCTTTCCCAAAGGGAAACCCCGCCGCCATATGACGCCGTGTTCCCCGAAACGACCGCCGAACCGGTGAGCTCGACTGATGACCCGGATACCATGATGCCGCCGGCATGCGAGGTCGCGGTATTGTCGACCACCTGCACCGAATCAGTGATCGTCAACTGCACCTGACCGGCTGGCCGCGTGTTGTTCCAGGTCGCCCAGATACCCCCAGCATTATTCGCGGAGTTGCCGGAGATCTCGACTTCGCCGGAGATCGTGGCGGTGACCCACTTCTCAAAAAGGATCCCGCCGCCGGTATCAGTCGTGTAATTCCCGGTGATCCGCACCCGGTCCGTTATCAACGCCGTCACCGGCCCCGCGGCCGTGCTTTGCATGAAAATGCCGCCGCAATCCGAACCAAAGACCTGATTGTCTGCAATGACCACATCATCTTTGATCGTTACGTTGGTGG
>CAIPGK010000323.1 GCA_903864575.1 uncultured Chloroflexota bacterium | reverse complement strand
GCCTGCTCCCGCGCCTTGGCGACGCAGGAGATGATCGCGTTCGGGTTCCTCGCGTCGAACGTCAGGTAGAGCGGGACGGTGTCCTCGCTCGCCTCCCCCCAGTCGATGACGAATCCGGCCTCGTCGCCAACGATGGCGACGAGCGCCTCCCAGTGGCGGCGGCGGCGGCGCTCGGCATCCGGCGTGACGCCCATCCCGAGGGTATGGTGAAACGTGACGTCGGTGATCCGCGCGGTGTCCTCGGCGCGTTCGACGTACCGGCCGATCCAGTAGAGCGACTCCGCAATGCGGCTCAGCATGGCCGTGCTCCCATCATCCGCTCCGTCATCGCAGCACCCAGGTGTCCTTGCTGCCGCCGCCCTGACTGGAGTTGACCACCAGCGAGCCGGGGCGCAGCGCCACTCGCGTCAGGCCGCCCGGCAGCACCTCGATCCCGTCGGGACCGCTCAGGATGTAGGGGCGGAGATCGACGTGCCTCCCCGCGAGCCGGGTCGCGCCGTCCGTGCCATCCGTAAATGACGGGTGGCGCGAGAGCGGTACGACCGGTTGCGCGATGTAGTCGCGGGGGTTGGCGAGAATGCGCGCCCGGAAGGTCCTGATCTCCTCCTCCTCGGCGGCCGGGCCGATCAGCATCCCGTACCCGCCGCTCTCGTTGGCGGACTTGACCACGAGGCTGCCCATGTTGGCCAGGATGTACTCGCACTGCTCGGGGTCGGTCGGGAGATAGGTCGGCACGTTGCCGAGAATCGGCTCCTCGTTGAGGTAGTAGCGGATGATCGCGGGCACGTAGTGATAGACCACCTTGTCGTCCGCAACCCCGGTGCCGATCGCGTTGGCGAGCGCCACGTTGCCGGCCCGCACCGCGCCGAGCAGCCCCGCCGCGCCCAGCACGCTGTCCGGCCGAAAGGCGAGCGGGTCGAGAAACTCATCATCCACCCGGCGATAAATCACATCGACCTGCTGCCTGCCGCGGGTGGTCCGCAGGTAGACGCGGTTGTCCAGCACGAAGAGATCGCGCCCCTCGACCAACTCGATCCCCATTTGCTGCGCGAGAAAGGCGTGCTCGAAGTAGGCGGAGTTGTAGACGCCGGGGGTGAGCAATACGATCGTCGGGCCGCCATTGCCGCGCCCGCTCCGCCGCGGGGAGAGACCTGCGAGATTCTCCAGCAACTGGCTGCAGTAGTGATCGACCGGACGCACCGCAACCCGGTCGAACCAGTCCGGAAAGACCCGTTCCATGGCCCTGCGGTTCGCCAGCACGTAGGAAACGCCGCTCGGAGACCGGAGGTTGTCCTCCAGCACGAGGTAGCGCCCCTCGCCGTCGCGCACGAGATCGCTCCCGACGACATGGATGTAGCAGTCATGCGGGACGTCGATGCCGACCGCCTCGCGCCGAAAATGGCGCGCCCGGACGATCAGGTCGCGAGGCACGACGCGATCCCGCAGGATGTCCTGCCCGTGGTAGATGTCATGGATGAAGCGGTTGAGCGCGGAAATGCGCTGCCGCAGTCCGCGTTCGATCAGCGCCCACTCATCCGCAGGAATCAGGCGGGGAAACAGATCGAAGGGAAAGATGCGCTCCGTGCCCATCGGGTTGTCGGTGTAGACCGTGAAGGTCACGCCCTGATGAAGGAAGGAGCGCCCGGCGTGGTCGCTCGCCCGGCGCATCGCGTCGTCATCGAGCCGGGAGAGCTGCTCCACGAGCGGAAGGTAATGGTGCCTCGGGGTGATCCCGCCCCGTCCATCCGGTTCGAAGGCTTCGTCGAAGAAGCCATCCAATCCATAATCGCGCAGGAGCGAGGTCGCCGCTCCCGCTCCAAATCCCGATCCGGAACCTCCCGCCGGTGTCGCCGGCTCCCGCTTCGCCATGCCTAGCCGCTCCCCGCGCCCTGCGACCTGCGCCCGGCGACGGTCCCCCGCCACACGGCCACGCGCCCTTCCTGACGGTCCGTTGCCGCATCCGGCACGAGTTGTCTCACCCCATGAATGATAGGCTGCCGAAAACAGTGGCCGCATCGGGCATCCCGTCCATCCGACGCCCGGGAATATGTGCATGATTCACAAGAACTGCGATAGGGATGGCGGTATACCCTGCCGGCCCTGCCGATCCGACCTCATCGGGTCCGGGGCGGCACGTTTCCTGCGGTTGCACCCCCGTGCAATCCGGCACGATGCGTCCCACCGGGACGCAGAAGGAACGGCAGCATGAACGAGCACACATTCGACCATTTCACCCGCGCCATGCGCCAACCGGCATCGCGGCGCGCCATCGTCGGCGGCATCGCGGCGACGGCGCTCGGCGGGTCCCTGTTTCGCGCGGCATCAGCCTCGCCGTCCGCGCGGGCGGCGTGCATGAAGGCAGCAACCGCCGCGGCGAAGACCTGCCGCAAGGGAGCGTCCACCCTCAAGG
>CAIPGK010000322.1 GCA_903864575.1 uncultured Chloroflexota bacterium | reverse complement strand
GCGACGGCGAGATCCTCGGGTTCCCGGGCCCGATCGGGCCCCGACCGGTTGACCACGCTGCCAGCCGGTTGTCGCGAGCGTCACCATCCCCTGGCGAGGGATGGACCGGGTGGGTGAGTCCGCCGGCGTTCCGGGCGAGGGGCCGGACCTCTGCCCGGACACGCCAGCGGCCGGCATGCAAGGTTGACGAAGAATAAAGGCCAAAACGTTTCGTTCAGAGAAACGTTTTGGGTCGAACTTTGCCATTGACAGCGGACGCCGCGTCAAATAGCATGCCGACGGTTCAAATCATCGGCGAATGTTTCGTTGAGAGAAACAATCAGGGTTGGCAACGATGCCGGAGCACGAGGGGCCACAGCTTCAGACACTCGATCTCGCCATCCGGGTGCTCGAGGCGCTCGATGCCGCCGGGGCGGCACGGGGCGTCTCCGAGCTGACTCGGACGGTGGGATCCAACAAGGCCACCGTCTATCGCATCCTGTCCACGCTGGCGCATCACGAGTACGTGGTGCAGGACCCGGAGACCTCACGGTACCGGATCGGGCCGCGGTTGCAGCGTTTTGGCAGGCCCGGGGTGGGGCGCTTTGATCTGCCCGAGGTCGGTCGCCCGTTTCTGGTCGAACTTCGCGATCTCTCGCGGGAAAACATCCACCTTGCGGTGCTCGACGGCGGGGACGCCATCTACATCGCCAAGGAGGCTGGGCTCCATCCGGTTCAGGTCGTTTCAAGCGTCGGCGCGCGCTGTCCGGCGCACTGCGTGGCGACTGGCAAGGTCCTCCTCGCCTGGGCAGACCCGGAACTCCACGACCTGCTGGTTTCGCAGGGGCTGGCGCACTACACCCCTGCCACGCACAGCGATCCCGAGTCCTTCCGCCGGGAAATGGCGCGCATTCGCGCACAGGGCTTTGCCGTGAATACCGGAGAGTGGCGGCAGGAGGTGCGCGGCGTCGCCGCTCCCATCTTCGGGTCCGAACGCGAGCCCATCGCCGCGATCGGGCTGTGCGCGCCGGCCGAGCGGCTGCCCGAGCACCGAATCGAATCCCTGGTCCCGGTCGTGATGGACGTCGCGGCCAGGCTCACCAGTTTCATCGGCGGCGCGCCGGGCGCCGCGATCACGCGCTAGCAGCAGCGGAGGGTGAAGAGTGCCGTCGATTTTCGTGAGCTGGGTCGCGGGCCGGTCACGCGAGCAGAAACAGGAACTGGTGACCGGCCTGACCGAGGTGATGCACCGGGTCTCCGGGTCTCCCATCGAGCGGATCAATGTCGTGCTGAACGACATTCCCGCGGACAACTGGGGCCGGGGCGGCACACTGGTGAGCAGTCTCCAGTCCGGGCCTCCGAAACCTGCTCCGGCGGGGGAGCCCCCTGCAGCCCTGCATGCGGGACGGGTATCGCTCCCGTTGCTGGATCAGGAGGTACGGCTCTTCGATCTCGAGCAGCCCCGGTTCGAGGGCATGCCGGTCATTGCGGTCCATCACCCCGGGTACCTGTACTTCCTGCACCGGCGCCACGGTGACGACTACAACCACGATCTGACCGGGCCGCGCTCCAGCGCTTCGGGCGTGATCGTCTGCATGGAGCATTCGGGCACCCACATCGATGCGCTCTGTCACCAGGCCGACGCGCAGGTGATGTACGGCGGCGTTCCCGCGGACGACTGCGACGGGAAAGGGTTTCGCGCTCTCGGCATCCAGGAGGTCGCGCCGATCATGGCGCCGGCGGTGCTGCTCGACGTTGCCGCCGTCAAGGGCGTGCCGGCGCTCGACGCGGGCACGCTGATCTCCGCCGCCGATCTGGAAGCGGCATGCCGTCGGGCGCGGGTCGAGGTGCAGCCGGGCGATGTGGTGCTGGTGCGAACCGGCAACGGCCGCTTCTGGCGGCAACCGGAGCGGTATCTGGCCGGGCCCGGCATGGACGCGGACGCCTCGCAGTGGCTGGCGGGCAGGAAGGTGCGTGCGGTCGGCGCGGACAACATGGCCTGGGACGTGATCGGGCTGCGCGATCCGTCGCTGAACTGCTTCCTTCCGGGCCACCTGATCCTGCTTGCCCGCTATGGCATCCACATCATCGAGAACCTGATGCTCGAGGATCTGGCCGAGGCGGGATACGGGCGCTTCACCTTCGTGTGCACGCCGCTCAAGTTCACCGGGGCGACCGGATCGCCGGTCCGCCCGATCGCAATTGTGGGAGGAGCGGGCCAGGGAACAGCGTGAGGGAGCCGGAGCTGAGGATGGATCAAAGGAGATCAGGGATGAGTGGAGCACACAACGACACCCCCGGGCCGATCTTCTTCTCGTTCGACGAGGAGAACACGCTGGATGCACTGGTAGCGCGGATCGTTCCCGGCAACGAGCAGGATCCCGGAGCCCGCGAGGCTGGCGTGGTGACCTACATCGACCGGGCGCTGGCCGGACCATATGCCCAGTGGCAGTTCGGCTATCGCGAGGGCTTGCGCCTCGTCGGGTTGCACGCCCGCTCGCGCCATGGCAAGGCGTTCGACGAACTCCCGGCGGCCGATCAGGACGCCATCGTGGCGGAACTCGAAGCGGGCGCCGTACCGGGCTTCCCGGACGGAGAGGCAGCGGCCTTCTTCGGCATGGTCTGGGC
>CAIPGK010000321.1 GCA_903864575.1 uncultured Chloroflexota bacterium | reverse complement strand
GGCCCAGCAGGAATGCCCGGAGAAGGCGACGGGGATCACGCGTCGATGGCCACTGTGGCACAAACAGCTGTACAAACTCCATTAGTGCCGAATATCGGACCGCCAAAACATATTCGTACATTGAACCCGCGTCTAATTTCTGCTATAAACAGGGTAATGTGCTGGCGTCCGCGATGTGGCGAGCGCATGGCGGTAGGGGTGGCCCAGCCGACGAGTCATTGGATACGGAGGGACCATGGACGACTCGCGATTCGATGCTCTTTCGCGCGCGCTCGGGGGCGCCGTCTCCCGACGGTCAGGGCTTATGGCGCTTGGCGCGCTGCTCGGCGGAGTGTCCATCGGTGAGGCGACGGCAGCTTCCGGCAGGAAACGGCCGAAGCCGGAAGGCCCCTGCGGGGACGGTTCGCGCAAGGACAACATCTGCACGAAGGGCGATGATTGCTGCACCGGGTCCTGCGATTTGTCCAAGGGCAAGACGAACAAGGATGGTCTGGGACGCTGCCGGTGCGTCCGGAAGGGTGGATCCTGCACGGAGGACAAGAACTGTTGCGGCGGCAGGATCTGTGGCGGCGGCAGCGTGTGCGGTGGCCCGGTTACCCCAGTCGGCAGTCCCTGCGTCGTGGGCGTCGATCGCTGCGCCGATGGGGCGACCTGCCAGCAGTTGAGCACCAGCTTGCAGAATATCATACAGGACACCGGCTATTACTGCGCGCATGATACTGGTGAGGAATGCGGCAATGCCCCCCAGTTTCCGACTACGACGTGCTACGGCGGATTCTGCTCGCCGAATGGTCCGGTCTGTGGCAACGTCTATATCCCACAGGGAGGGTGCACTTCGGAGACGGACAGTTGTACTGGTAACGACGTGTACCTTGTCTTCCCGGTTGGGCTGTGCGCCATGTCCGTTGGCGGGTTGCCAGTGATGATCGTTCCCGGTTCATCGGTCGGTTCCTGTGCCGCCGACACCGAATGCGGCCAGTCCGATGTGTGCGCCGATATCCCGCAGGGCAGCCAGTGCACCGCGTTGAACCTGCCGGCGGGGAGTTCCTGCGTGCCCGGGGCATACGCCTGTACTCAGACCAGCGATTGTCCGGTCAAGCCTTCGTTGACGCCGAGTTGCTCCTCGGGACTCTGCCAGTACCTCGAATAGGCCTCTCGCCAGACTTCGCAGTGGCGTGCCAGTGGCTCCCGGGTCGCACCGGGGGCCACTGGCGTTGTGCAGGCCGTGATCGTGACCGGCGGAGATTCCGGTTGGCGTCGGATGGGGGTGCCTCGCCAACGATAGCGCGGCTCCTCCTGCTGTGGCACGGTTCCCGCCAGTATGCGAACCCGCGTGCGTTTCCGGCAGGAGACCATTCATGACCGACGCCACTTCCCGAACACACGCGCCCATTGCCAGATCCGACGATGGCGCGGCCATCATCGACCTGCGCAACCCGAACCACATGGCCGAGGCCTCCGGCCTGTACGTCGAACTCCGCGAGGAAGCTCCGGTGGTGAAGGTCCGGTTTGCCGGGGTCGGCGAGGAGAGCGAGGAGGGCGCCGACTGGAGACGTTGCGCCCCTGGGGCCCGGTCGATTTCATCGGCCGGCGCAAACCGACCGACGACATCGAGATCGGCGGCATGATGGTGGCGTAGGGCGAGGAGGTGACCGTCAGCCTGGGCGCGGCCAACCGCGACCCGCTGAAGTTCGAGCGCCCGGACTCGTTTGACATCAGCCGGACGGACGCGAACTGGCACATTGCCTTCGGCAAGGGGATCCACGTCTGCCTCGGCGCCCCGCTGGCGCGGGTGGAAGGGCAGACCGCGTTCGAGACGTTGATCCGGAGATACCCGGCGTTGCGGCTCGCGGTCGCGCTGGACACGTTGAGCTGGACCCAGAACATCCTGCGCGGATTCCGCGAGATTCCGGTGCTGTTCTGACAGGATTTCCCGGAATGGAGCGTGCGCGGATGCACGGGGCTTGCTAGAGTAACCGGTGGACGGAATGCCCGATGGCGCGGAGTCGCGCGGGGCGCCGCCAGAACGCTCCGGCCGTGGTTGGCCGGATACGCCGCGAAGGAGAACGTTTCCATGTCCATGCCCGCAGAAGGTCTATTCCGCGCGCTGACCGACGGCAGGATCAGCCGCCGCGACGCGATGAAGTTCGCCGCCGCGCTCGGCATCTCCCTGCCCGCTGCCGGAGCTCTGGTGACGGCCACCCGCGCTGCCGAGGAGTACCAGGTCGCCTACCTGACTCCGGGCCTCAACGTCCCGTTCTGGAAGTACCTCTCGGACGGCATCAAGCAGCAGGCCGAGAAGGACGCCGCCGCCACCGGCGCGAAGATCACCGTCACCGATTACGACTCCCGGAATGACGCCGGCACCCAGCTCCAGAACGCGCAGGATGCGATCACGGCGGGCGTGAACCTGATCATCATCTCCCCGACCGACTCCGCCTCCGCGCCGACGGTGCTGGAGCTGGCCAAGGAGAACAATGTCCCGGTCGTCATCGCCGACATCGGCACCGACGAGGGCGAGTACGTCTCGTTCGTCATCTCTTCCAACGAGACCGGGGCCTACGATTCCGGCAAGGAACTGGTCGCCAAGATGAAGGCGAACGGCTGCGCCAACGCCGACATCGCGATGATCACCATTTCGCAGGCGCGCCTCAACGGCCAGAACCGCACCAAGGGCATCACCACGGCGATCGAGGAGGCGGGCGGCAAGATCGTCCAGTTCCTGCAGTCCGAGGACTACACCCGCGCCGAGGCGCAGACGCAGGCGTCCGACCTCCTGAGCGCGAACCCCGACATCTGCGGGTTCTTCACCCAGCATGACGAGGCGGCCCTCGGCGCGTGGGCGGCCATCGAGGAGTCGGGCAAGGCCGGCAAGATCGCCTTCGCCTCCTTCGACGGCAGCCCGGAGTCGGTTGCGCTGCTCCAGGAGGGCAAGCTCGACGCCGCCGCCATGCAGCAGCCGGTCCTGATGGGCCGCCTCTCGATGGAAGTCGGTCTCAAGCACCTTCGCGGCGAGGAGGTCGAGAAGGAGACCGAGGTTCCGACCATCCTCG
>CAIPGK010000320.1 GCA_903864575.1 uncultured Chloroflexota bacterium | reverse complement strand
TCAGGTCGGTCACGATGGCGATCACGCAGGCGCGGCCATCCAGCATCACCGAGGCAAGGGCCACCACGGCTTCGATCATGTCGCCGGAAGCGGTGCGAATCCGGATCGGGACATCGCGCATGACATCGGCTGCGCGGAACCGGGCGAGCGCCTGTTCGCGGGCCTCCGGCGAGGGCCAGAGATCGAGTCCCCGCTCAGGCAGGTTGATCAGGTGCTCGCGATCGACGCCGAGCAACTCGAGCATCGCGTCGTTCGCGGCGAGCACATCGCCGGTTTCGCGCTCCACGATGACCACCGGCCCCGGCCCGGCCCAGACGGCGCGCGCGATGGCGTCTCCCGCCCCACCAAAAGCCGGAAATCCTGAAGGATCGCGTTCGCGGTCAGGTCGACCTGCGTCGGTATCGGTCACCGGTGCTGCCCTCGTTCCGATCGTTCCCCCCGATGGCCCCGTGTGGTGTGCCGGCTGCTCCGTCGCGCCGTTCAGTCGCCCATCCATGGGCGCTTGATCTCCTGAATGAACGGCCGGTCATCGGCATAGCGCAGGACATCTGCCAGCAGCGGCAGCGCCTGCTCCGGACCGGGAATGTCGTCGAGTTGCACGTAGAGCGCGCCGCCGCGCGGGGTGACGATGGTCGGCGTGCCGAAGACCCCGAAGAGGTGGACCCCCTGTTCGTGCTCCCGGCCGACTTCCGCCAGCGTGTGCGGGTCGTCAAGATCGCGGAGGAAACGGTCCATGTCCAGCCCGGCCTCGCGGGCCATCTCGGCGATGGTGGCGCGTCGGGTCAGGGTGCGCTTCTGGACATGGCGCGCTCCGCCGGCCGCCTTGTGGAAGGCGAGGAACGGCGCGCCCCCCTGCCGCCGCGCGGCGACGCCCGCCCGCAGCCCGAGCAGGCCGTAGGATGGGTACTCCGCGGGCTGCTCCCAGAGCTTCCACTCGGGGCCGAGGCCGGCGTTCACCTGCTCGATCGAAAAGCAACGCCAGTTGACCTGCAGGTCGGGATCCTGTCGCTGCGCCTCGTCCAGCCAGGCAATGGATCGCCAGGCAAATGGGCAGAGATAATCGAAATAGACGTCAATGTCGGTCACTGGCATCCTCGGTTAAGGATTACACCGCTCACCCGCGATGTGCGCACGATACCCCAAATCATCGTCAATGAGCGTAAAACCGGTATCGTCCGGGGATCGACTCGCCATCTCGTGTCACGCGCCCGCGCCCGTGTGGGACACTTGCCGCCGCATTGTCCGGATGAATCGCGCTTCCAGGAAGGGTAAGGATGCTCACCACGCTCGCGGGAACCCGGGTCGAGGATCTGGACACCCCGGCCATGCTCATCGATCTCGACGCGATGGACCGCAACATCGCCCACATCGCCGGTACGCTGAAGGCGGCTGGGGTGAACTGGCGGCCCCATGCGAAGGGCCACAAGACGCCCGCCATCGCCCACCGCCAGATCGCGGCGGGCGCCATCGGCGTCACTTGCGCCAAACTCGGCGAGGCCGAGGTCTTCGCCCAGAACGGGGTGAAGGATATTCTGATTGCCAGCCAGGTGGTCGGGCCGATCAAGGCCCGCCGCCTTGCCGCGCTCATCGCGTCAACCGGCTCGGATGTGGTGGTCGCGGTGGATGACGCTTCGAACGTTCGCGAACTGGACGCGGCCGCGGGCGAACTCGGCGTGCGCCCGCGCGTCGTGATCGAGATCGACACCGGGATGCAGCGCGCCGGAACCCAGCCGGGCGCGCCCACCGTGGAGTTGGCGAAGCTGGTCCATTCCCTGCCGAACCTGCGCTTTGCCGGGGTCATGTCGTGGGAGGGGCACGCGGTCTCGATGAAGGACCACGAGGTCCGACGCGAGGCCATCGAGCGGTCGATCGGGCAACTGCTGGAAACGGCGGAGGCCTGCCGCGCCGCGGGTCTGCCGGTCGAGATCGTCTCCTGCGGCGGCAGCGGCACCTACCTGACCACCTCGAAGCAGCAGGGCATCACCGAAGTGCAGGCTGGCGGCGCCACGCTTGGCGACATCTTCTACCGGGAACTGCAATCACCGGCCGAACCGGCGCTGACGCTGATGGTGCAGGTCATTTCCCGCCCAACGCCGGACCGGATCATCTTCGACGCTGGCCGCAAGACCGTTGACCCGACGACTCGCAGCCCGGAGGTCCGCGGCGTCGAGGGCGTTGTCGGTCTCGGGCTGTCCGCCGAGCATGGCACGCTGAAGCTGGATCGGCCGAACACCGAGATCAAGGTCGGTGACCGGCTCTACTTCGACATCGGCTACCACGATCAGGCGCTGCACCTCCACGAGAACCTCTACGCTGTTCGCGATGGCGTGGTGGTCGGCGTCTGGCCGACGCTCTCGCGAGGCAAGATCCAGTAGCGCATCACTCCGCGACCGCCCGCGCGGGCGGTCGCGACCGGCGCCCGAGGCGCATGCCCAACCTCCGCTCGTCCATCCGGGAGATTTCGTGACCCAACCTGCTCCGGCGACACCCGAACAGGACGGCCCAGCCGGTCAGGACGGCGCGGCCAGTCCGTCGTCACGGGTGGATGCGCTCGTGCTGGGCGTTATCGTCGCGCTCGGGCGGTTCGCGCTCGCGGTTCCGTGGCCGGTGTGGAAAACCGTGACCGGGATCGCCGGGTGGGCCACCATGCTGACCTCGCGTCGGCATGTGGTGCTGGCGAATGTCCGCCATGCCCGGTACGGGGCGCCGCCGCCCGGCCCGCTGGCGTGGAGGATCGGCGCGGCCCAGATCGCGAACCATTTGCGCACGGTGGTGGGCACGCTGCGGGCCAGCGTGGAACTTCCGGACCCGGACCGCTTCGAGACGCGAAACTTCGGTCACCTGACCCCGTTTCTCGACAAGCGCGGCGTCATCCTTGTCGCGCCGCATGCCGGGCCGTACACGACCCTCGGGATCATGGGGCGGCGCTGGCTGGCGCGGGAGGGGTTCAAGGGCGAGTTGGTGATCGTTGCCCGCATGTTCCAGCCATTCCGTTCGCGGGCCGTGCTGGACTGGTTCGTGCGGACCCTTGCGATGGCCAATGTGACCATCGTGCCGGTGGACGAGGAGCCCGGCAAGCTGGCCGCCATTCTCCAGCGCACGCTCCGGAACAAGGGCATCGTGGTGCTGCTCGTGGATGAGCCGACCCCGACGCCGTCGCTGGCAGTGCCCTTCTTCGACAGCGCGATCACCATGCCCATCGGCCCAGCCCGGCTCGCCCGCGCGGTCGGCGCGGTCATCGTGCCGGTGATCGCCTCCTACGGATCGCGGGGCAAGCAGCGCATCACCGTCGGCGAGCCGATCGAGCCGGCGGCCGATCCGGCGGCGACGCTCGGCCTGATGTCCCGCGCGCTGGAGCGGCTCATCACCCCGCAGCTGTCGCAATGGTCGATGCTGACCCCCATCTGGCACGATCCCGCCCCGGCGCGGAGCGAGTCCAGCATTGCCGAACTTCACCTGCACACCCCGGGCAGCGACGGCCTGTGCACCATCGAGGAATGGCGGGCGGCGGCCCGCGCCGCGGGGGTGAAGGTCATCGCCATCACGGATCACGATCACATCGAGACCGTGCGGCAATGGAAGCTGGCGCACCCGGCGGATGACGATGTGGCCGTCATACCCGGTGTGGAACTGACGGCGCGGGGCCGCATCGTCCATCTCGGCGTGCTCTTTACCGGCGATGTGCCCTCAGCGTTGCCGAAGATGGACGCGCCGCTGCCGGACCTGATCCGCTGGGCGCGGGGCATCCCCGGAAGCATCGTGATTCTCGTCCATCCGCACGCCGGGTTGTGGAAGCAGCAATTGCGCGGCCTTGCCCGGCTCGGCCTGCTGCCGGATGCGATCGAAACCCGCTACCCGCTCGTGGGATGGCAGGGAACGGAGATCGAGCGGGAGGCGGCGCGATACGGACTCGCGATGCTCGGCGGCAGCGATGCCCACCTCGCCGCTGGGCAACTCGGCCGCCATGTGACGGTCTTCCCCGGCGAAACCGCCGCCGACCTGATCGCGGCGATCCATGCGCGGCGCACGCGCGGCGTGACCACCCCGGGCGCGGTGGACGTGCCGGGCCGGGTCTTCCTGCTGCAGTCGTGTTACGCGTGGCTGCTGCCCTTCCGCCACCTGCCGGGCGTGCCTGCCGTCCGGGACGAACTGCTGGCCCGTGCGAAGCGCGCCGCCCTCACCTCCTCGGTCCGCCCGATGGGACTTGCCGAGACTCCTGCCCCGCGCGACGTTCCCAGCGCGAAGCGGGACCTTTCCCGAAGGTAACACCGGGCCGCGAGCCGTCCCGGTAGGATTCGCGTGGAACGTTCGATCGCCCGACACCCCCGAGGCGCCAATGGTCCAGGATGCGCTCGTTCGCAACGGATTGCCGCTGGCGGCTCTGCTGGTGTTCCTCAGTTCGCTGGGGATCCCCACCGGCATCCCGATCAAGGTCGTGCTGCTCGCGGCTGGCAGCCTTGTCGTGCAGTCGCCGCGCGAGCTGGCGCTTGCCTATGTGCTGCTGGTGCTCGCGGAGATGGCGGGCACGATGTCGCTCCATACGGCTTCGCAGTTCCTCGGGTCGCGGCTGCCGGACCGGCTGGAAAACACCCAGAAGAGCGCGCAGGCCGCGCTCGACCGCTGGCGGATCAAACTCGGCGGCAGGGATGTGCTGGCGATCTTCGTGCTGCGGCTCGTGCCGGTCGTGCGGATCGGCATCACCGTTGGCGCGGGTGCGCTCGGCGTGCGGACGCGCGATTTCGTTCTCGGCGCGTTCCCGGCGGCGATGATCTGGATCGGGTTGCCGCTTGGGCTGGGCTGGGTGTTCCGCGAGAACATTCACGAACTCGAGGCGTACATCGACCGTACGCTCGGCCCGGTAGTCGGCGGAATCGCGGTGGTGCTGGCAATCGCCGCGGTGGTCATCTGGAAGAAGCGCCGGATGAGCGCCGCGGGTCTCGATTCCGAGCCCGCGATCCGGCAGGACGCCCCCGTTGTCTGATCCGGTGAGTTCCGTCGGCGCCGTTGGACGTCCGTGGGGCCTGCTGACCTACACGACGATGAACCTCGGTGACGACATCCAGTCGCTGGCGGCCCTCCGGTTCCTCCCGGAAGCGACGGTCCTGCTCGACCGCGACGACCTTTCCGGATCGAATCCGCCTGCCTCGGCGGCGATCATCCTCAACGGCTGGTGGATGCACCATCATGAACGGCTCGCGTTGGGCGCCTGCGATCTCGATCCGCTGCTGGTCTCCATGCACCTCACGAATCGGGCGATCCCGGTTCTCGGGAATCCGCGGGTGCGCGAGTTCCTGCTGCGGCGCGGGCCAGTCGGCTGCCGGGACCATGCGACCCTCGATCATCTCGATCGCGCAGGGATCCCCTGCTGGTTCAGCGGCTGCCTCACGGTGACGCTCCCGCCCACGCCCGATCTGCCGCCAGCGCCCGATCCCTACCTGCTGGCAATCGACTGTGACCCCGATCTCCTCGACTGGCTGCACGGCCGGTCTCCCGTGCCGGTTCGCAACGCAACGCAACGCATCGCTGCGGGCATGCCCCCGATGGAGCGGCTGCGATCTGCGCGCGCCCGCCTTGCCCTGATCGAGCGCGCGGCGGCGGTGGTGACGACGAGACTCCATGTCTCGCTGCCCGCTCTGGCCTATGGCGTGCCGGTGCTGCTGGTGCTTCCCCGGGGGTACGACTCGCGCTTTCCCGGTCTCGACCGCTTCATGCACGTCGTCCCGCCAGAGGGCGCGAAGCAGGCGCTCGAGACGCGATTGCTCGCTGGCTGGCCGGTGAACCCGCCGGACGTTTGGCCGTGGGCACGCGCCCTGGCGCGCACGGTGGAACTCTGGGCAGCATCCCGCCCGCCCGCCCCGACCATCGGCCGCGAAGCGCCGAACGTTACCTGGGACGGTCTCACGCGGGAAATGCTGGCGGAGGTTGCGCGGGGCTCTTGGTAGCTGTCCCCGCGTCCCACCCGGCAACGACGGGGAGCGTCGCGACGGGACGTCTGAGGTCGGTGATCGGACAACCCGGATAGCGCGGCGGAAGACTGCACCCCGCAATATACTTCCACATACGGAGCGATTCCTCCCGGCTGATCCGGCATCGCAGCAGCGTTGGAGAGGTTTTCATGGATTCCAGGCGGTTTGATGAACTCGTGGCGCTTCTCGCGAGGGGCCTCACCCGGCGGACTGCAACTGGCGCGATTGCCACCCTGATGGCTGCAGGGATCGGCGAGTCCAGCGAGGCCAAGCGCCATGGCCGAGACCATGGCAGCGACCGCGGCAAGGCTCCGGGCAACGCAGACCGGAAGCCGGACGCGGAGGGACCCTGTGGCGACGGCGGTCGCGCGGACAACCGCTGCACCCGCGACAGCCAGTGCTGCACCGGAATCTGCGAGATGTCCACCGGCAAGCACAACCGCGATGGCGAGGGGCGTTGCCGATGCCGCAAGCGCCAGCAGGCCTGCACCGACGACCGCAATTGCTGCGGCAAGCTGAAGTGTTACGGTGGGCGCTGTTCATCCTGTCTGGCGGCCTGCACGTCCGGGTGCTGTGCCGGAAGTCAGTGCATCAGCCAGACCACCAGCGCGCAGTGCGGCCGAAACGGTTCCCAGTGCGTCGCCTGCCCCGACGGCTCGGAGTGCATCGACGGGGCCTGCGAGGTCTCCTGCAAGATCACGGTCGATCCCACAATCCTCGTCGGGCAGGTCACGCCGACGCCGGCGGGCGGCGCATCGCTTGGCATCGCCGCCTACCAGGATCGCGTGTACTTCACGGAACTCCGATCGCCCGCAGACCGCCGGTCGGGCCGCGTGGGAAGCATGAAACTGGACGGCACCGACCTGAAGTGGAGCAATTCGAGAAAGCAACGGTTGTCTGGCATCGCGGTGAACCCGGGCAATGGGGACATGATCGCCCTTGAATACCGCGAGTCTGACTACTTGAGCACTATTGACACCACTTCGATGGAGCACAACGGTGGGTTCGGCGTCGTGATCCCGGTCCCGTTCGCGATTGCGTTCGACAGCGCAAATGGACTCTGGGTGAGCCTCGACCAGCAGGATGCGATCTGGAAGGTCTACCGGAACAACAGCCCAGCTTATATTGCACTTTCGGGTTTCTGCGGCGAGGGCGCGACCCGCGGCCCCAGGGATTTCGCGCTCGGCCCCGAAGGCCTCATGTTCGCGACCTGTTTCGACGCAGGCAAGGTGGTGGTGTTCGATCCGGCCACGAACACGAAACTGGACGAGACCTACTCGTTCCCGAATGCCTACGGGATCGCGTTCAACGGCTCCACCATGTATGTCGTGGCCAGTGCGAACCCGGTCACGATTCAGGAAGTAATGGTCACTGTGGAGGGTGGCAAGCCGGTGTTCACCCCTGGCTGCCTCCATACGATCCCGAACCGCAAGCAGGCGGGCATGGCGACGGTGGATGCGAACGGCAAGCTGTGGGTTTCTCGCGGCGCCCGCCGGATCAAGCACAAGCCATAGCGGAGCCGGGAGAGCATGGCCTCCGCTCGTCTGCGGGTTTGTTGCGAAACGCATCCAGGCGGCGCGATTACCTGCTCGGGGTGGGTGATGGACCGTGACGATCTTCCACGAGGAATGCGGCGACGGCCGCGATGACGGCGGGGTCGTCGGGCGCGAGGGCATCGGGGGCGCGGCTGGCTGTCAGGTCGGCGAGCGCGGCGGCGGGGAGGAGCGCGGCGAGGCGCGCGGCGGCGCGGGCGTCGACCTCCGGCGGGTGAGGGGCGCGCAGGATCAGGGCAGGCATGGTCAGCGCGGCGAGAATTTCCGGGGCAGGTTCCTGCCCTTCCGCGCCAGTCAGAATCGGGCCGAGCGCGCCGCCGTAGCGTTTGATCGCGGCGAGGCGTGGCCGATCCATCCGGGCGCGCCATCCGGGGCCGAGGCGCGGATCGAGCAGCAGGTCGAGGGCGCGGTCGGTCATGCCCTTGCCGGCGGCGGTGGCGGCGGCGGAGCGTCCTTCGCGGGTGGTTTGCCACGCCCAGCGGCCGGCAGGATCCGGGTCGGAGGCGAGGATGCCGGGAAGATCGGGCTGCATGAGCGCCAGCGAGCGCACATGCTCCGGGCTCATCCGGGCGACGGCGATGGCGATGGCCGCTCCCCAACCGTCCCCGACAAGATGGGCTGGGTTTGCGCCTGCGTGGTCGAGGATTGCGAGCGCGTCCGCCGCCAGTTCGGTTGGCGGGTATGGGCGCGTTGAAAGGGCGGCGCTGGAGCCGTGGCCGCGGGCGTCGATCAGGAGGGCGCGAAACCCGCGATCCGCGAGGGCCGTCGCCATGGCGCGCCACACGGCGCGGTCGGCAAGCAGGCCGTGGAACATCGCGACGGCGGGCGCGTCCGGGTCCCCGGCAGCCTCATAGGTGAGGCGGGTGGTGCCGCGCGGGACGAAACGGGTGGTGCCGAGACCGGCCGGCGCGCTCATTCGACTGCTCCAGGTTCTGGCGGGAGTTCCGGGATGGCCGGGCCTGATTGCGCGCGGCGGGAGGATCGCTGGGCGATCAGATCGGCGACGGCCTCGACGATCGCCCCGGCGAGGATGCCGATGCAGACCGCCTGTGCGACGAGAATCGGCATGAGGTATCGGGCGAAATCCGCCCGCATGCCGGCGACCACAATGGCCACCTCCGCGCCAAGCACGAGCGCGGCGAGCGCGGTGGGGCTGGCGATGCCGCGCCACCAGACGAGAACCGCGAGCACGGCCGCTCCGCCGATCGCGAGCAGGAGGTCGATTCCGATCAGGTCGACCTGAAGCCCGAGGAGTCCGGCGATGCCCTCGGCGGCGTTACCGGTCACCGAGTTGTCGACGGAGAGCCACCAGCCGATGCGTTCGATGGCGTGCGCCGGGCCGGTGACGTCGAGTTCCGGCCAGATGCGGCCCTGGTTGTACATCTCGCGCTGCCGGAACTGCAGCAGGCTGAGGGTGCGCCCGAAGGGATCCGGCCAGAGGTAGGGATAGCTGGCCACGAAGGTGGTGAAGGCGATGGCCGGGGTTGCCATCAGCTTCCAGCCGAGCGCGGCCCGTTGCGATCCGTCCGTGCGGCCCGAGATGACGGCCTGCGCCACCAGCACGACGCCCAGCAGGGCGAGCGGGATGGTGATGAAGATGGGACTGAGCTTCGTCGACGCGCCGAGACCGGCGATGACTCCGAGGATGACCGCGCGCGGCCAGCTCGGGCGAGCCGCGAGGAGCATGGCGGCCAGCGCGGCGAGGCCGACGAGCAACCCAAGCAGGGCATCCGACCCGGCGAGGCTGCCGAGGTAGATGGCGAGCGCGTGCGGGATGTACATCAGCGCGGCCACCAGTCCGGCGGCGCGGGAGAGGATGCCGGCGGCGACCAGGTAGATGCAGGCGGCAATGGCCGCGCCGACGGCGGCGTTGGTGCGGCGGGCAGCGAGGAGGTCGCGCTCGTCGGGCATCGCGCCGTGGAGGCGGTTCCAGGTCTCATCGAAGTGGAAATCGTAGAAAGCGTTGGTCCGGGTGTCGCGGCCCTGCGCGAGCAGGCCAAATCCCATGAGATAGGAGCCGAGCGGGGGCTGGCCCCACATCAGCTCGCGATCCGACCAGTAGGCGCTCGTCGGATGGAGGAGTTCGGGCACGAAGCGGGCGCGATGAATCCAGCGGGCTTCGTCGCGGTGGAACTCGGTCGTCGGAATGGCGTGCAGGTTGACCACGAGACCGGCCACAAAGACCAGCAGCGCGATCAGGGCGTCGCGCCGGTCCCACCGGATCGCGGGGAGCGAACTGGTGAGGCTGGAGCTCGTGGCGGCGGGGCGGGAGGTGGGGTCCACGGAGCGGCCGCGCGCCTAGGGGACGATCGCGTCGAGGCGGTCGAAGAAGTCGGGGAAGGTCTTGGCGACGCAGCCCGGCTCCTGCAGCCTGATGCCCGGGGCCTTGAGCGCGGCGATGGAGAAGCTCATGGCCATCCGGTGATCGTCGTAGGTGTGGATGTCGGCCGGGACGATGGGGCGCGGGTCAACTCGCAGCCCGTCGGGGAAAACCTCCACCTGCTGGCCGAGGCGGCGCAATTCATTGGCCATCGCCTCGACCCGGTCGGTCTCCTTGAGGCGGGCATGGGCGACGCCGCGAATGGTGGTCGGCCCGGAGGCGAAGGGAGCGATGGCGGCGAGGGTCTGGGCGGTGTCGCTGATCGGCCCGAGGTCGAGATCGACGCCGCGCAGGCCGCCGCTGGGGCCACGAACCTCCACATAGTCCTCGGTTTCGGTGACCTCCGCGCCCATCGCGGCGAGGACGTCGACGAACCGGAGGTCACCCTGCGTGGAATGGCGGCCAAGCCCATCGACGCGGACCCGGCCGCCGGTCACGGCGGCGGCGGCGAAGAAGTAGCTGGCGTTGGAGGCGTCGGGCTCGATGCGGTAATCCCGGCCGAGATAGCGCTGGCCGGGCCGAACCCCGAGGGTGCGCCAGTGCACGTCGTCGATGTCGGCGGTGACGCCGAAGGCCGCCATGACGGCGGCGGTCATCGGAATGTAGGGCTTGGAGACGAGATCGCCGATCACCTCGACCTCGATGCCATTGGCGGCGCAGGGGCCAGCCAGCAGGAGGGCGGTGAAGTACTGGCTGGACTGGTCGCCAGCCATGCGGCAGCGGCCGCCCGGCAGGCCAGAGGCGTTGACGATCACCGGCGGGTAGCCCGCCTCGAGTTCGCCGTGCACGTCCGCGCCGAGGTCATTCAGCGCCTGAAGGAGCGGGCCGATGGGGCGTTGGCGCATCCGGGGGATGCCGTCGATCCGGTAGCGTCCGTGGCCGAGAGGGAGCGCGGCGACGAGGAATCGCATCGCGGTCCCGGCGTTGCCGACGAAGAGATCGGCCTCGGGTGCGGGGAAAGTCCCGCCGCGGCCCTGCACGCGGAAGGCCGCGCCTGCTTCGTCGGTCTCGACCGGGATGCCGAGGGCGTTGAGCGCGGCGGCCATGTAGCGGGTGTCGTCACTGTGGAGCGCCCCGGTCAGTTCGCTGTCGCCGTGGGCGAGCGCGGCGGCGAGCAGGGCGCGGTTGGTGATGGACTTGGAGCCGGGAACGCGGACGGTGGCGTCGATCGGAGCGGCGGCCTGGCGGGGAGCGAGAATGTCGGGGTAGGCGTGAGCGGTCATGCCTCGGGCGGCCTCCATGCAGCGCGCGAAACGGTGGTGGCGCGCTCGTTCGTTCGTGGAACAAAGGGTAGCAGGCCGGAGCAGGATCGTCGGTGGCTCGCCTGCGCGCGGCGCATGTGCCGCGCCGGGATTCGCCAGACTCGCTCCCCCGCTATACTCCCAACCTGACGGCAGTTTCCGGGCCGCGTCAAGCGGCTCTCGCCGGCCGGGCCGCGTCCCGGCGCCCCGAGGTCCCATGGAGCCACGACCACCTCGACCGAGAACTCCCCAACCAGCGTATCCCGGAGCAGTTCCCGGCTATCCCGCCGCCGCACCCGTGCAGCAGGGGCAGCAGGTCTTTCCGTACGCGCCGCTCACGCCGCCCGGCGCGCCGGTCGTGCCGCCGCCGCCCGTCCCGCTCTCGGGGGAACCGCTGCTGCCTCGCCAGCAGCGCAAGCGCCGCGGGATGGCGCTCGGCGTGCTTGGCTTCATCGCGGGGCTGGCTCTGCTGGCCGGGCTCGCCTGGTTCTTGCGGGACCGGTTGATGTCGCCATCGAACCAGATCGCCCAGAACCCGCAGGGGCAGGTGGTCGTCGAGACGCCGGTGGGGCAGGCGCCTGCCGTGTCCGGCAGCCCGGCAGGAGCGCCGGCCGCGGCGAATCTGTTGGCGACCGCCACTCCGACCGCTACCCCGCCGCCGCGCCCGACCAGCGCGCCGCCGACCAACACGCCGCCCGCGCCGCCGACGGCGACCGCCGAAATGGCGGTTGAAAACGCCATCATTCCGCTGATGGAGGCGCTGCCCGGTCCCGACCTGCTGCCCGAGGGCCTGGTCGAGGTGGAATCCGGGGAGCGCTCCAAGGGCGAGGTGGTGAATTCTCTCGCTGGCGGCGACCCGATGATCGAGACCGAGGCCGACCAGTTGCTGACCGATTGGGGCTGGGAGGGCAACGCCTACCGGAACTACGGCCCGGCGGATGGCGTGGTGACCCCGGCGGGGCTTACCGCGTTCAATGTCAGCGCCCATCGCTTTGCGGACGCGAACTCCGCCGACGATGCCCTGATCTACTTCTCGGACCGGGTCGTCGCGGCACAGGGTCTCGGCGACGTCGAGGTCGAGTTGATGGGTGACGCGGTGCGCATGCTCTCCGGGGCGCCGGATGGCGCACCGATCTCGGTGCTCTACCTGCGGAAGGGGAACACCATGTACCGCATCGGCGCGGCTGGTTCCGCGGAGGTTGCGAGCGATCCGGTGGCCGCGCTTGCGGCGGTCGGGCAGGCGATGAGCGGCCAGTAGGCGCTACCCGGAGCGCCCGGCAGTGAGAGGGGACAGACGACCATGTTCGGCGGCGAGAACACCATCGGGACGATTCTGCTGACGGCCTGCGGGGTCGTGGCGGCGATCCTGATCTGGCAGATCCTTACTGGCAACCGGCTGACGTGGCACGGCCCCGGCTGGCTGCCGCCGGTGATCGGGATCGTCTCGCTGGCGGCCCTGATCTGGGCGTGGTTCAACGCGCCGCGGCGGCTTTGAACGTCGGGCTTCCGGTCTGACCGAGCATGAACGAGCCCCGGGCGGCGAGGCCCGGGGCTTCGTCATGCTCGCTGGGTTCGGCGCGCCGGTCAGGCGTTCGCGTCGAGGTCCGGTTCCCCGGTTGCGGCCGCGTCGGGCTGCTCCGCGCCGGGGCCCATCGCGGCGATGAAGCCTGCGCCGAGGGCGGTGACGCGGGAACGCATGGAATGGCTCTGCGCGAGGAGCGCCTCGCCGATCTGCCGCTCGGGGCGGAAGTTCGATTCCTCGGCTGCGAGTTCGGCGCGCACGGCCATGATCAGGCGTTGCTGCTCGAGCCGGTACTCGCGTGCGTAGGCATTCTCGGCAGCGGCGGCGGCGTTGGTGGCGTCAAAAGGATCGATCCATCCGCCGGGGGTGCCACGGGTCGGCCAGCCTGCCTTCTTGCGGGCAAGCGCCTCATGGTCGATCGGATGCTTTCTCGGCCGGCCCCGGCCTCGCCGCTGCTGTGGCTGTTCGGTCATTGCGGGAGCGCCTCCTTCGCCGCGTCGCGCACGTGTACAGGCAGATCGTCACGGTGGCTGTACGGCCATAGTACCCGAGAATACTACGATTCCGGGAAATATACGTTCCCGGAGGTCCCGAATGTTCCCCGGCCTGCGTCGAACCGGCGTTGCGCGTCGATCCGCCGGTCCCGGAGCCCCCATCTGCACGGTCCATGCCAGCGGTACGGGGCCGTGCCCGCCCGGTTCCCGGCGGGGTCAGCCAGCACCACCGCTCCGGGTCGCGGTTCGCGCCATTCGGGGTCTGCGCGCGGGCGTGCGATGCCGGGTCCGCGTCAGGTTCCCCGGGGGGTCTTGCGGCTGAGGCGCGGTGCAATCCCGGATGGATCCTGAACGTCCTCGGGCTTCGCGCGCTGGACGGAATCAGGTGATTCGCTGGCGGGGCGAGACCCCGGTTATCGGCTTCGCCCGGCGCCGCCGCGCGTGAAGCGGGGAAAGCGGCCTGCCGCTCTCCCCGCTGCTGATTGGACATTCGCGGTTCGCGGCTAGCGGTAGCAGCCGTCGGGAGCGCAGTAGCGCGCCTTCTTCGGGCAGCAGCCGCGATACT
>CAIPGK010000319.1 GCA_903864575.1 uncultured Chloroflexota bacterium | reverse complement strand
GGTGCTCGTCGAACTGCGCGCGCTCTCCTCCGGTCTGCAGACGGCGCTCGACGACCTGACCAACGAGGTTGGCGTTTCCACCGATCAGGGCCGCTCGCTGCTTGGGGCCATCCAGGGACTGGAGCGGCTGACCGTCAACGATCTTCAGGCCGATCAGGCCTTGACCCGCCAGATTGCGAACGCCGCAGATGCGCTTGCGGATGCGGCCGATCGGGCAATCTCCGGCGCGGACTCCGCCGCGCAGGCGGCCCGCGTGGCGACCGAGGCGAGCCGGGGCATCGGCGAGATCGCGCAGGGGCTGGCGCGCTCCCAGTCGCGGGTCGATGCCGCGATGGCGGCTGAGAGCGAGTCGGTCTCCCGGTTGGCCGAGGCGCTCCGCTCGGGATCGGGCGGGATGCAATCCTCGACGCGCGCGCTGCAGGAGATCGAGCGGTCGCTTGGTGCGATTCAGGACGGTTTCGGGCACACCGCGGCATTGACTGCGGAGCAGGCGCGCGCGCTGGGGGATCTGCTGGAAGCACAGGAGCAGATCGCCGGCCAACTGGCGGATGTTGCGCGGGAGTTGGGTTCGATCTCCATCGCGACGGTGCAGCGGCAGGAGATGACGGCCCGCGATGTGGCCTCGCTCGTTTCCCGGCTCGACGCGCTGACCAGTGCCATCGGGCGCACCGTGGACGGTTCGGCGCTGGGCCGGGGCGAAGGCGAGTGGCGCGATCCAGCGGAATCGTGGCCGCGGCGGCGCGAGCCGTGACGGCCGGGGTTGAACGTTGATGCCGCGCCGGCGCAGGGGCAGCGAGCGGGACATGATCGCGCTGGGGGGATGGATCTTCGCTGACCTCCTGCTGGGTCTGGCGATGCTCTTTTTCACCGCCAACACCGTTGGGCAGCCCCCAGCGACGCCCACGCCGCTTCCGACCCCGAATCTCCTCGCGACCGAGCGCGCCCGCTCCGGGCAGGCGCTGGCGATGACCGGCGCGACCGCGACCGCCGCTGCCGCTGCTGCCCAGCAGACCGCCGCCGCGCTCTCCTCCGTCGTGGCGGCCGGCGATGATGCCCTGGCCACTGCCGCCGCGCGCGCGACCCTCGAATCGCTCCGGTTGCAGCAGGGGACGCAGACGGCCGTCGCGCAAGCGACTCGCGAAGCGATGAGCGAGGACGCCCGCGCCACGGCGGATGCGCAATCGACGCAGGCGGCCATTGCGGCGCAGGCAACCATCGCCGCGTTCGCCACGGCGCGCGCGCTGGACGCGCAGGGGATCGACCAGTTGCTTGCCGAGGGTGCGACGGCTCAGGCCCTCGCCACCGAGAGCGTGGCCACCGCCGCGGCTGTCTCCACCCGCGCCGCGGAGATCGAGGCGCTCGCCACGGCGCGCGCGCAGGAGGGAGACGGCGCGCTCGCCGCAGCGCTCGCGACCAATGAGGCGCTGGCGGTGTCCGGCGCGTTGGGTCAGGCTGATCTGGCGACGGCGCAGGCGCAGTCGACCACGATTGCGGGAACGGTGATCGCGCTTCAGCAGCAGCAGATCGACCTGCAGGTGACCGCCACGGCGCTGGCGCGGGCGGCGCTGGCCGGGTCGCTCAATCCGGACTCGCGGGCGGTGTCGATCCAGGTCAATCTCGACCGCTTCCTGAGCGGCCGGCAGGATGCCTACGACGACGCGGCCAACCAGTTGGCTGGCGTGCTCGCGCCATACCGGATTCCCGATTGCCGCGTCGGCTTTGTGCTGATCGGTGGTTACGCCCCGGAACTCGACCAGGGCATTTTGCTGGCCGAGGGCGTTGAGAATGTCCTTTTCAACCAGTTCGGCGACCTGTTCACCCGGGGCGAAACCGGAGTGCAGCGCTTTTGGAACCCCGGCGATACCGGATCGAACGGCACGGTCGAGGTCGAGATGTTCTTCTACAACGGGTGCACGGGTTGAGTCTCGTCGTTGCTGTCTGGCCTACCACCCGAAACGGAACCCGGGAGGTCCCGACGTGCCGGGGAGGGGGCATTCGCATGCTGCTGCTCGTACCGGATCAGGCGTCGCAGGCATCGGTTACTGCCGGCGCGTTGGGCATGGACGCGGCGAGGGCGATCATCGCGATGCCGACGATCGGCAGCACCAGCAGGGCGGACCGGTAGCCGCCGCTCAGGTCCCGGATGACTCCGGCAAGGAACGGGCCGATCGCAGTGGTGGTGTAGCCGACGGCGAGCATCATCGCCGCCGCGTCTCCGGTGCGGTCGGGTGGGGAGACGACGGCGACCGCGACGAGGGCCAGCACCAGCACGCCGCCTACGCCGAAGCCGACGAGCAGCGGCCAGAGCCAATCGACAGGTGGGGTGGCGGTGGCGAGGAAGAACCCCGCCGCCCCGATGAGGGTGATGACCGCGGAGACGACCATCGGCCGCCGCATCGAGCCGAGCCGGTCAGACCATGCGGACATGAGCAGGATGCTTGGCAGGCTTGCGGCTGTGAGGACCATCATGCGTGCGCCGATCGCCCCGGCGCTGAGCCCGGCATCGCCATACATGACCGGGAGCCACAGCCCGAGCAGGAAGAAGGTGATGCCTTGCGTCGCGTAGAGCGCGGCGAGAATCCAGACGGTGCGGCTTCGCCATGGCGACCAGCCTGGGGTGTCGAGCGCCGAGGTTTCGGCGCCGGCGGCATCGGCCCCGGAAGGGCGAACTGAGACGAACCAGATCACCGCGCCTGCAAGAGCGAGCGCGCCCCAGAAGATGAGCGCGCCGCGCCAGCCGCCGGTGAGCGGCGCGATCAGCGGTCCGGCAAGGCCTGCGGCGATGATGATTCCGCCCACCAGGCCGGAGGTGTAAACGCTGGTCAACGGCCCGACCCGCTCCGCGCCGTGCTGCCGGACGAAAGCGGGGGCGGCGGGTTGCATGATGCCGATGCCCGCGCCGAAGATGACGGTCAGCACGAGCAGGGTCTGCCAGTTCGGGGCAAGGCCGCGGAGCGCGCCCGCGGCGCCGACAATGGCCATGCCGAGCCCGATCGTGCGACCCGCGCCGAGCCGCTGGCTGAAGGCGCCGCCGGGAATCGCCCAGAGTCCCATCATCAGCGGTGGAATCGCGGCCAGCGCTCCGGCGACCGAACCGGAGATGGCGAGATCGGCCGAAAGATCGGCGAGCAGCGGACCGACGATGAAGATCCCGCTCTGGAGATTGAAGCCGACGATGAACATCAGCAGCGACATCGGCAGCAGGCTGCGGCTGGCCGGGTCCAGGGTCTGCGTCGGGCTGGTCGGGGGCGATGCGCTCATTTCGGCTCCGGTGCAATGCGCGGGATTCCGGGTTCGGCTGGAAGGCATCCTACCCGCATGGTGGGCAGTTCACAGGAAATTGTCGCGATGGAGCGCGAGCATCGGGACGACCCGGCGAGGCCGTTTTGCGTGAATGACGCGGTCAAAGCGCAGGACGACCGGGGCGGCCCGGAGGAATTACGAGGTCCCGCGCCTCCGGTATACTTCCGAAATCCCCGCGGAGCCCCTCATGGTATCCTTTGGGAAGTGTTGCAGGGCCCCGGTGGGGCGAGGGAGAACAGGCATCGTGGCCGGGTTGATGGAAATCACTGACAGCGATTTCGAGCGCGAGGTCGTGCAGTCCGACATGCCAGTCGTCGTGGACTTCTGGGCGCCGTGGTGCGGCCCGTGCCGGACGGTCGGGAAGGTGCTGGAAGGCGTTGCGGCCGAGCGGCAGGACCTGAAGATCGTCAAGATCAATATCGACGACAACACCCAGCAGGCGATTGCTCACGGCGTGATGATCCTGCCGACGGTCATCCTGTACAAGGATGGCAAGGTGCTTGGCAAGTTGCAGGGCGGCGTTCCTCCCCGGCACATCACCGAACTGATCGACAATCATCTCGGCATGGCGGACTGACACGATCTACACGATCCCTGCGCAACGGCCGGACGCCCTCGGGCATCCGGCCCGATTCGGTCCCGACGTCAGAGGATGGAGTGAGCAAGGCGCCTGCGCGATGTGCCGGGAGGGCACTTGCCTCTGGTCAGGAGAGCCCGTCGCGCGGGGCGGAACGCATGGATTCGATTGCGCGGGCGAGGTCGTCGAGATCGGTGAACTGGCGATAAACCGAGGCGAATCGGATGTAGGCCACTTCGTCGACGTCCTTCAGTTCCTGAAGCACTGCCTCACCAACCGCGGCTGATGAGACCTCGGCCTGTCCCATCGCGAGCAGGTGGCCCTCGATGCGCTGGATCATGGCTTCTATCTGCGCCTCTCCGACGGGGCGCTTGGTGAGGGCTACCCGAAGTTTCTGGCGCAGTTTGGCCGCGTCGAACTCCTGCCTGCGGCCGTCCTTCTTGACGACGACCAGCCCGGACCCTTCGATCCGTTCGTAGGTCGTGAATCGGCGGCCGCACGCGCCGCATTCCCGCCGGCGCCGGATGGATGCGCCGCCGCCGAGTTCGCGGCTGTCGGTGACGCGGGACTCATCTGCCTGACAGTAGGGGCATCGCATGGCGCAATCCTGCCAGCCCGGCGGCTGAACGGCAAGGGAAACAGGCGAGGGTGGCCGCACTGGCCACCCTCGCCCGAAGGATGCGGTTCCCGGCGGCGCGGACTACCGGTCGCGCAGGAACTTGATGATCGAGGATTCGTTGGACCACTCATCGTCCGGGAAGACCGGCTGCGAGGTGGCTTGCCGGGGCGGCTGCGATGGCCGCGGGGGAGGAGTCGTGCTGGTGCGCTGGGGGCGCGGATCCTGCTGCGCTCGCGGCATCTGGCGGACGACGGGCTGGTCGTAGGCGCGACCCTGATCGAAGCCGGTGGCGATCAGGGTGATGGTTACGCCGTCGCCGAGCGACGGATCGATCGAGGTGCCGTAGATGATTTCAGCGTCCTCATCGACCGCGGCGCGGATGATCTCCGCCGCCTCGCTGGTTTCCATCAGGGTCAGGTTGGTGCCACCGGTGATGTTGTAGAGGACGCCGGTGGCGCCCTGAATGTTCATCTCCAGGAGCGGGCTCTCGATGGCTTCGCGGGCGGCGTCGATGCAGCGGGTCTCGCCGATGCCATGCCCGATGGCCATCAGCGCGGAACCGGCATCCTTCATGATCGTCTTCACGTCTGCGAAGTCGAGGTTGATGATGCCCGGTTTGGTGATCAGGTCGGAAATGCCGCCGATTCCCTGCCGCAGCACGTCATCGGCGATCTTGAAGGCTTCGGTGACCGTCGTCTTGGGATCCACCATCTGGAGAAGCCGCTCGTTGGGGATGATGATGAGGGCGTCGACGTTCTCCCCAAGCCGCTCGATGCCTTCCTCGGCGGCGCGGCGGCGCTTTGTTCCCTCGAAGGAGAACGGCTTGGTGACCACGCCGACCGTCAGCGCACCCGCTGCCTTGGCGAGCTTGGCGATGACCGGCGATGCGCCGGTTCCCGTGCCGCCGCCCATGCCGGCGGTGATGAAGACCATGTCGGCGCCGCGCACCATGTCGGCGAGGATGTCCGCGCTCTCCTCGGCCGCGCGCTCACCGACTTCCGGGCGGCCGCCCGCGCCGAGGCCCTTGGTCAACTTGTCGCCGATGCGGACGCAGGTGGCGGCGTCGCTGACGAGGAGGGCCTGTCCGTCGGTGTTGACGGAGATGAACTCGATGCCTTGCACGCCCGACGCGACCATGCGGTTGATGGCGTTGCCGCCACCACCGCCGACGCCGATCACCTTGATCCGGGCGAAGGTGTCGGGATAGGGCATGCCTTGCGTGTCACGCCGGGGTTCGGGCGGGGCGGGGTGCCGTTGCTGGTGCTGCGGTTGTCCGTGCTCGCGGGCATCACGGGGGTCGGGAACGCGCCGTGCGTCGCCGCGCTGGAAGTCCTCCTCCGGCTGGCTCGGGCGGTGCTGGCCGCGGGCTGGTTGGGATTGCATGGACGTCCCATCCCCTCGAAATAGGGCACGGCGCCGCAAGCTTCGCGGTGCGCACCTCGACCAATCGATCGTGTTTGCGGATTCGACGGAAGCACTCCCCATCCCGGTCCCGCCGCGAGAGTATAGCGGAGCGGAGCGGCTCTTTGCGGACAATGGCGCGATTCCCGGATTGTTAGCGAAAAATGGCCGATTTCGTCGCTCTGACGGTTCCCACCGGCGGGCCGGAAAGGAGCGGCGCCCGGCGAACCGGTCCGCGCCCGGACAGATCGTCCGGACGCGGCGGTCGATCTCCGGGAATGGCGCGGGAATCAGGTTCGGTGTTCTGCGTGGCGCTCGAGCGCGAGTTGAATGAGCCGGTCGACAAGTTCGTTGATGGGAATGCCGGTTGCCTCCCAGAGTTTGGGGTACATGCTGATGGAGGTGAACCCGGGAAGGGTGTTGACTTCGTTGATGAGCAGTTGATCGGTCTGCCGGTCGAGGAAGAAATCGACGCGGGCGAGTCCTGCGAGGTCGAGGGCGCGAAAGGCCGCGATCGCGAGTTCCTGGATGTCGATCATCGTGTTCCGGTCGATTCTGGCAGGAATCTCGATCGTGGATCCCTCGTCGATGTACTTGGCCGCGTAGTCATAGAACTCGTGAACGGGCACGATTTCCCCAGCGACCGATGCGACCGGTTCATCGTTCCCGAGAACGGATACCTCGAGTTCGCGGGCGTCGATCGCGCCTTCGACGATGATGCGCCGGTCGAAGCGCGCAGCCGTCGCCATTGCCTGGTCGAATTCCGCGGGGTCGTGCGCCTTGACGACGCCGACGCTGCTGCCCATGTTGGCCGGCTTGACGAAGACCGGGAAGCCGAACTCCTGCGCGATGAACTCGCGGACCTCGGCGGGGTCGCGTTCCCACTCCTTGCGGAGGATGAGGCGCCACGGACCCTGCGGCAGCCCGGCCTGCGTGAGGATGGTCTTGGTCATTGCCTTGTCCATGCCGACTGCGCTGCCCAGCACGCCAGAGCCGACGTAGGGGATCCCCGCCAATTCGAGCAGACCCTGCACCGTGCCGTCCTCGCCCATCGGGCCATGGAGGACCGGGAAGACCACGTCGATGTCGCCGGAGAGCCCCTGTGGCAACGATCCGGGCGCGGAGACGATGGCCTGCGCGTTGGGATCGAAGGAAGCCGCCTTGCCGGCGGAAAAGAGCGGCGAGGATGCCGTGAGTTGGATCATCGGGTCGCCGCCGGTAAGCCAGCGACCGTCGCGGGAGATGCCGATGGGGACAATCTCGTAGCGGGCAGGATCGAGTGCGGCCATGACGGTCTGCGCCGAGCGCAGGGAGACATCATGCTCGCCTGATTGACCGCCGAACAGCACGGCGACCCGCACCTTGCCCCGGCGTCTGCTCGTGGATTCCTCGCTCATCTCGATCTCCTCCACGGCGAACCTATGGTTCGCCGACCTCTTCCACTTCCTGACGCAGCTCGACACCGAACCGTTCGCGCACCCGCTCGCGGGCAGCGCGGATCAGGTCGCGGATGTCGGACGCGGCAGCATTCCGGTCGTTGACGATCCAGTTCGCATGCTTTTCGCTGAACGCCGCTCCGCCGATTCGGAAGCCCTTCATGTCCGCGGCTTCCAACAAGCGGCCCGCGTAGTCTCCGGGCGGATTGGCGAAGGTGCTGCCGCCGGTCGCGCCGCCCGGTTGGGTGCGCTTGCGGAAGTCTGCATGGTCGTCGGCAAGGCGGACCAACTCGACCGCGTTCCCCTTCGGGAGCAGCATCCGGCTGCGGAGCACCACCCAGCGGCGCGGCCGGGGCGCGGCCTTGATCGTCGTGTGACGGTAGGAGGGATCCAGCCACTCGCGGCCGACCGTCAGTTCGTTGCCCGTTTCGAGGTCGAGCAGATCGACGGAGTCGAGATGATCCTTCATTTCTGCGCCATGCGCCCCGGCGTTGTTCACGGTCGCGCCGCCGACGGTTCCCGGCAGGCCGACTGCCCAGTCGAGACCGGACCAGCCACGCTCGGCGGCATACCTGCCTGTCCATGAGAGGGGGGCGTTCGCCCCTGCCGTCAGACGTACATATGCTCCAAGGTCCTCGGCGTGCACGAGGTCATCCGCGCGCTCGCCCGGTGTGCGGGCGAGAATGACGAGACCGCGGATGCCGCCATCCCCCACGAGCAGGTTGCTTCCGCCGCCGAAGACCGTCACGGCCAACTGCTGTGCGATGCCCCATCGGGCGGCTGCGGCGACACTCTCCGGGGAGCCTGCGCGGACGAGGAACTCGGCGGGGCCTCCTACGTGCCATGTCGTCCATGGTCGCAGGGAGGCGCCCTTCTGGACTTTCAATGCGGTTCCGGGGATCACGATGGAGTCGGTCGTTCGGCTGGCCGCAGCGGCCGGTTGGCGGGCATTCAGGCGTTCCAGCAGGAGCGGTCCGAGGTCGGTGATGCTGCCCGCGCCGAGGGTAAAGACCACATCTCCCGGTTCGACGAGCGCAGCCAGTTTCACGGCGGCGTCGGCGGGCGATGTGGCGTTGAGGGTGGTTTCGGGAAGCAGGGCGCGAAGATCGTCGGCGGAAACGCCGAGCGTGTCGATTTCGCGGGATGCGTAAACATCGAGAATGCCGATCTGGTCCGCGTCGCCGAAGGCTGCGCCAAAGTCGTCCATGAGGGCTTTCAGGCGGCTGTAGGTATGGGGCTGGAAAACCCCCCAGATGCGCCGGTCCGGGTAGCGCTCGCGGGCAGCGCGGAGGGTGGCGCGGATTTCAGTCGGGTGGTGGGCGTAGTCGTCGATCACGAGCACGCCGCCTGCCTCGCCCTTCGATTCGAACCGGCGGCCAACGCCGCGGAAGGTGGACAGGGCTCGTGCGGCGTCCGCTGGTTCGATGCCGATCCGGGCCATCATCGCCATCGCCGCCGTCGCGTTCCGGGCGTTGTGGCGGCCGGGAACGGCGAGATCGAGGGCGATCACGTGGCCGTCGGGCGTGGTGACGGCCCACGCGCCATCGCCGCCGGAAAGGGTCCAGTCCGCGCCGGGGGCCTCGCCGAAGGTGATGAGGTGAGCCGGGGGCGAGAAATCAGGGCGGGCGAGCAGTCGCCGAATGCCGGGATCGTCGGCGGGAACGATCAGCGCGCCCTCGCGCCGGATGGCGGCGACGAATTGCGCGAACGATGCGTCGTAGGCGGCGGTGTCCGGGTAGATGTCCGGGTGGTCGAACTCGATGTTGGTGATGGTTGCCACGAGTGGGACGAGGTGCAGGAACGAGTAGTCGTATTCGTCCGCTTCGACCACGAAATGGTGGCCCGAGCCGGGAGCGGCGTTGGCGCCGGTGGCGGCGAGCGTCGCGCCGACGGCATAGGAAGGATCCGTGCCGAGCGCGAGCAGTGCAGTTGCCAGCATGCCGCTCGTCGTGGATTTGCCGTGGCTTCCCGCGACCGCAAGACCATCCCGCGCGTTCATCAGGGCCCCGAGCAGGGCGGCGCGTTTGATGACCGGTTTCCCGGCGGTGAGCGCGGCGGCGACCTCCGGGTTGGTCTCATTCACCGCGGCCGTCATGACGACCAGATCGGCGTTTGCCGCTGCGTCCAGCATGGTGTGGCCGACGTTGACCGCGATTCCCTCGGAGGCCAATTCGTCGAGCATGGGCGAGTGCGACCCGTCGGACCCGGAGACGTCGTAGCCCCAGGTAGTGAGGATGCGGGCGAGGCCGCTCATGCCGATGCCGCCGATGCCGACGAAGTGGACGCGAGCGGGTAGATGCGGCAGGGATGGGATCATTGGCCTGTCTCCATCGCGGCGAATGCGCGCGCCATCTCGCGGAATTGCTCGCCACGGTCGAACTCGTCGCGAAAGATGCCGAAACTGGCGCACCCCGGTGAGAGCAGGATCACGTCCCCCGGTTCGGCGTTCGCGCGCGCGGCCTCGAGAATGGCCGACATGCTTCCGTAGACACCGACCGGAACGACGCCGCGATCGGCAAGGGCGGCGGCGAGGTGTGGGGTTCCAGTTCCGTCGAAGAGGTAGACCGAGACGCGCGGTTCCATCGCGTCCGCAAGCGGAGAGGGGTCCAATCCCTTGTCGGCGCCGCCCGCGAGCAGGTGGATGCGAACGCCCGGGATGGCACGAATGGCCGCGGCCGCTGCGATGGGCGCGGTGGCGGTCGTGTCGTTGATGAACCGCACGCCGCCCGCGGTTGCAACCGGCTCCATGCGGTCCTTGATTCCGGCGAAGCCTGCCAGCCCCTCGATGATGGCCTCCCTGGTCGCTCCTCGGAGGCTGGCAGCCGCCAGGGCGGCGAGGATGTTGCCAGTCTGGTGCGCTCCGGCCAGAGCCGGGTTGTCCGGGCGAGGGATGGACCATTCCTCGCCGCGCCAGCGCCAGACCAGCGCGTCACCTTCGAACCATGCGCCATCCTGGCCGCCGCCGCGGGCCGCGCCGAATGGCGCGACCGAGCCGGAGGAAAGCGCCGCCGCACGCCAGATTTCCGGGTCATCCCGGTTGAGAACGGCGAAATCGTTCGCGGTCTGGTGGATGACGAGACCGCGCTTGGTGTCGGCGTAGTCGTCGAAGTCGCGGTAGGTGTTGAGGTGGTCCTCGGCGATGGTGGTGATCACGCCGATGTGTGGCGAGAGCCCGTGCTCGATGGCCGACTCCAGTTGCCAGGAAGAGATTTCCAGCACGACCGGGGTGTCCGGAGTGATGCTGTCGAGGAGGGCGAGAGCAGAAATGCCCATGTTGCCCGCGACGATGGTTCGCGGGTCCCAGCGCCGCAGGAGCTCCCCGGTCAGCGTGGCGACGGTCGTTTTCCCCTTGGTGCCGGTGATGCCGATGACCGGGGCCTGGCACGCGCGGAGGAAGAGACTCAACTCCATCTCGATGCGTGCGCCGTGCCTCCGGGCGAGATCGAGCAGGGGGTTGTCGCGCCGCACGCCGGGATTGCGGACCACGAGGTCGGCAGCGGTGAAGTCGCGCTCGTCGTGGCCGCCGACATTGAAGGTGATGGGCAGGCCGGCGAGGTCGGCCATCGGCCCGGCCAGCGCGTCGGCGGGCTTGGCATCGCTGACGGTGACGATGGCCCCGGCGTTTGCGAGGTAACGGGCAACGCCGACGCCGCCAGCGCGTGTGCCGAGACCCATGACGGTCGCGCGCTGGCCGCGAAGGCGATTGCGGTCGGTGGAGCCGGTTGGGTCGAACGTGGGCGCGCTCACGACAGCATGGTCCCCGTGGCTAGAGCTGAACGAGGGCGAGGGCGACGCCGATAATGCCCGCCATCATGCCGAGCATCCAGAAGCGCATCGTCACCTGCGTCTCTGACCAGCCGAGCATTTCGAAGTGGTGGTGGAGCGGGGTCATGCGGAAAATGCGCCTGCCCTCGCCTTGTTTTTTTCGGGTCCACTTGAACCAGGAGACCTGCAGCATCACCGATGCCGCCTCGGCGAGGAAGACCGCGCCGACGACCGGCAACAGCAACCACTGTCCGGTCATGAAGGCGGCGGTGGCGAGGGCCGCGCCAAGCGCCAGCGATCCGGTGTCGCCCATGAAGACCTGCGCCGGGTGGGCGTTGAACCAGAGGAACCCCATCAACGCGCCGACCATGGTGAAGCAGAAGGTGACGACGCCGAGTTGCCCTTGCCGGTAGGCGATGATCGCGTAGGCGACGAACGCGATGGCGGCGGTTCCGCCGGCGAGCGTGTCCAGACCGTCGGTGAGGTTCACGGCGTTGGCAGTGGCGACGATGGCGATCGCCGCGATCGGAATGTAGAACAGCCCGATGCTGAACTGACCGAGGAACGGAATGTAGATCTGGTGCAAGCCGAGGCCGAAAGGAAACGGCGCATAGAGGATGATCGCGGCGATCACGCCGACGGCGATGAGCCAGATCATCTTGCCGCGGGCGCTCATGCCGGAGCCGCGCTTGCCGCCAAGCAGGGAGAGGCGATCGTCGAGTGCGCCGAGAATGGCGGTCGCCAGCAGAACGCCCACCGGGAGCAGCATGGAGAGACGCCCAACGGTGTTGAAGACGAGGGTGAGCACGATGACGGTCACGGCAACCATGACGCCGCCCATCGTGGGCGTGCCCGTCTTGACGAGGTGGGTCTGCGGGCCGTCCGAGCGCACCTGCTTGCGAAGCTTCTGGGAGCGCAGGAATGTGACGATGGGGCGGCCGATGATGAGCGTGATGATGAAGGCGAGCCCGGCCAACGCCATGGAAACCGCCAGGTTCTGCACCGGGTCGGTCGGCATCACGCTCTTGACGAAATGCGCCGACGGGCCGACCGTGGCAAAGGGGGATAACGTGGCCGTCATCGAGGCGACGAGTCTGACAGCGCCTGCACGATCGTTTCCATGCGCAGCCCACGCGATCCCTTGAGCAGGACCACGTCGCCTTCGCCGATCTCCCTCAGGAGGAACCGGACCAACCCTTCCCGGTCGTCCGCGCCGAATGATGCCACCGCTGGCGCGGTTCCGTCGATTGCTGCCCGGCGCCGCTCCCATTCCTCGGCGAAGAAGCGCGCCTCATCGCCGAAGGTGACGAGCCGATCGGCGACTTCCGCCGCGCGGCGACCGACGATGCGGTGCTCCTGCTCGGAGACCGAACCCATCTCCCGCATGTCCCCCAGTACCGCGATCTTGCGCGGGGCCGGGTGCGCTGCGAGAACGCCAAGCGAGGAGAGCATCGAGGGCGTGCTGGCGTTGTAGGTGTCGTCGATGAGCACCGACCCGTTGGGTCCGGCGACGAACTGGACCCGGATCTGGCCGCTCCGCTCGGAGAGCGCAGGGATCATTTCCTCAGGGGTCATGCCGAAGGCGTGGCCGACGGCGAGCGCCTGCAGCGCGAGCATCGGCACGTGTGAGCCGACCATCGGGGTCTCGACCAGCCAGGATTGGCCGCCAATGCGGAGGAGAAAGCGCGATCCCTGCAACCCAAGATCCTCGACCTCGACGCCGCGGACGTCGCATGCCTCCCCGAGCCCATAGGTGATGACGCGGCCCTTGCTTCGGTCCGCCATGGCGCGTGTGCGGAAATCATCGCCGTTGAGTACTGCAGCTCCGTATGACGGCACGGCGTCGACAAGTTCGGCCTTGGTCTCGGCGATGGCCTCGATGGTGCCCATTCTCTCCAGGTGGACGGGGTGGATGTTGAGGACGACGCTGACCTCTGGTTGCGCGATGGAGGCGAGGAGGGCGAGTTCTCCGAAGGCGTATGCGCCGCCCATCTCGAGCACCGCGGCCTCGGTGTCCGGGGTGACGTCGAGGAGGCAAAGGGGCAGGCCGATTTCGCTGTTGAGGTTTCCCACGCTGCGGTAGGTGCGAAAGCGGCGGGCGAGCACGTTGGCGGTGACTTCTTTCGCGCTGGTTTTGCCGACGCTGCCGGTGATGCCGACAACCTTGAGCGGGAGCTGGCGCCGCCACCAGGCGGCGAGGCGTTGCAGGGCGAGCACGGGGTCGTCTTCGACGACGAGCAAAGGAGTGGGAGCGTCGGGGTTGGCGTCTGCCCAGGTTCGCGAGACAAGCGCGGCGACCGCGCCATTGGCCGCGGCGTCGGCGGTGAACGCGTGGCCATCGAAGCGCTCGCCCTTGACGGCGATGAAGAGATCGCCCGGCTTGGCCTCGCGAGCGTCGCGTTCGATGGCGCGAAAGCGGGTGTGAGGGGGAAGAAACCCGCGCAGGGTTGCGCCGCTTCCGGCGATCAGACTCGGGAGGTCGAGCGGGTGAAGGTCAGGAACGGTCACGAGGGTCTCCATGCCGTTGGGACGGTCGACATCGAATCGGGCAGGCGCTCCGCCACCCGGCGCTCGGCGCTTCTGCTGCGCGGATTTTCGGACTGCTCGGACGCGGAGGGCATGACC
>CAIPGK010000318.1 GCA_903864575.1 uncultured Chloroflexota bacterium | reverse complement strand
CGATCATCCACGCGCACCCGCGCGACGCCGTGCTGCTCTCCTTCTTCGAGGACGAGATCATGCCGATCGACGAAAACGGGCTGCTCTACCTCGGCCTGAATGGGGCGAAGGTGATCGCCGCGCCGGAGATTTTCGGCTGGAATCTCGTCGCGGACGATCTGGCGGACGCCCTCGTGGACCGCAATGCGGTCGTCCTCCGCTGGCACGGCTCCTTCGCCATCGGGCAGACGCTCGACGACGCCCTCCATGCCACCCGCGGCCTGAACAACGCGGCCGAATACATCCTCCGCTTCCGGCAGGCCGCGCCCCACTTCGGGCCGGCGAAGCACCTGCCGAAGACGGTCGCCTCGATCATGGGCGGTGATCCGACGCGCTTCCTGCCGCCAGCCTGATCCGACGGCGGGATCGGCACGGCGGGCTGCCAGCTTATCTGTGCGTCCCGCGGCGTACTCATCCTGTCCCCGGCATGCCCGACCTCCGGTGCGCGAGCCAGACCGGTCTCGCCAAGACGGTCTCGCTCGCCGCCGGGCAGGACCCGCCGCGCTGAACCCGTCGGCCGCCGACCTGGAACGGCCCACCGATCGCTCGGCGGGCCGTTCCCCCTGGGCCAGCTTCCAGAACCGTCAGTGTTCGACCGACTCCCACTTCTCCGCGCGACCGGAGCGGAGGATGGCGTCGGTCACATAGTCCGTCGCGAGCGCCTCCCTGAAGGTCGGGGAGGCGGGATAGCCGCTGTCCAGCCCTTCGAGGAAATCAGCGGCGGCGTGCGTGAAGCTGTGCTCGTAGCCAATGATCAGCCCTGGCACCCACCACTTGCCCATGTACGGGTGATCGCCGTCGGTGACGTGGATGGAGCGCCAGCCGCGCAGGATGCCCTCGTCGCCGTGGTCGAAGAACTCCAACCGCTGAAGGTCGTGCAGGTCCCAGCGGATGCTGGCGTGCTCGCCGTTGATCTCCAGCGTGTAGAGGGCCTTGTGGCCTCGCGCGTAGCGGGTCGCCTCGAACAGCCCAAGCGAGCCGTTGTCGAAGCGGGCGAGAACGGCCGAGGCATCGTCGATCTTCACCGGCTCGACCTTGCCAGTGAGCGTGTGCGGCCGCTCCTTGATGAAGGTCTCGGTCATCGCCGACACCTTGTCGATCGGGCCGTTGAGCCACATCGCAGTGTCGATGCAGTGCGCCAGAAGGTCGCCGGTGACGCCGCTGCCGGCCACGTCGGCGTCGAGCCGCCAGAGCGCCGCGCCGCCCTGTGGGAGGTCGGCCGAGATGGTCCAGTCCTGCAGGAACTGGGCGCGGTAATGGAAGATCTTGCCGAGTTTGCCGGAGTCCACGATCTGCTTGGCCAGCGTCACCGCCGGAACCCTCCGGTAGTTGTACCAGACCATGCTCGGCACCCCGGCCTTTTCGACCGCGGCGGCCATCGCCTTCGATTCCTTCGGGGTGCGCCCGAGCGGCTTCTCGCAGGTGACCATCTTTCCCGCCTCGGCGGCGGCGATGGCGATGTCGTGGTGAGTGTCGTTCGGGCTGGCGATGTCGAACAGGTCGATGTCGTCCCGCTCGATCAGTCGCCGCCAGTCCGTCTCGGACGAGGCGTAGCCCCAATTGTCCGCGAAGTCCTCCACCTTGTCCGGATTGCGCGCCGCGATCGCCT
>CAIPGK010000317.1 GCA_903864575.1 uncultured Chloroflexota bacterium | reverse complement strand
CGTGCCGCAACCGCACCGACGCACCTTCGAGCGGCCATGCCTTCCGGCGAGCATAGACCAGCAGCGTCATCGTTGTGCACGAACCGATCGCGCCAAGCAGCAGGTCATAGGGGTTTGGCCCTTCGTCCTCGCCCCCGGAGGCCTCCGGTTCGTCGCCAATCCACCGGTGCCGGCCGTCCTCGATTTCGCAGGCGAACGACCGACCGGGAATGGTCCGCACGGTAACCTCGTGGCTCATCGAATCCTTCCCTGTTTCCCTGAACGTTCCCCGCTGAACCGAGGCTCGGGCATCTCGAGTTTGGTCAATTCGCGCACCGGGCAACCATTCGCCAAATGCTCCGCCACGATCCGCTCGACGCCTTCGGGAGTCAGCGCGTTGTAGAAAGTCGGCCCGGGATAGACGTTCATCGCCGGACCGAACCCGCACCGGTCACGGCAGGTTGCCGCGATGATCTCCACGTCAGCGCCAAGTCCCGAGCGCTCGACCGCTTCCCGCAGCACCGGCATCAGGTCCCTCGCTCCGCGGAGCGTGCAGTTTGGTCCCTGGCAAAGGTGAACCCGCCACCGGGCCTGTGGTCCCAGACTATCCATGCCTGCCCTACTCGCCCGCAGCCGCCGCGACATCTCGCCGGATCAACTCGAAGTCCTCGTCCGAGATTTCGTGGACATTGCCCTGGAACGCCAGCGTCCAGTTCGCCGCAGGCCACTTGGTGGCATAGACCATCTGCCGGGCGATCGGCTCGGCAGGAGTCGCCTTCTCCAGGCCGAGGATGATGTCCGGTTGGATCTTCACCCGGTAGGGGTAATCCTCGGCGGCCTTCTTTGGGTCGACACTGCTCCAGATCTTCTCGCGATCCTCGAAAAAGAAGGAGGTGATCGTCGCCGTGCCCGCGAACGCTTTCAGGCCGGTGATGTACCTGGCGAAACGGTCGCCCGGCGCCATCTTTTCAGCCTTGCGCTTGTGGCGCGACTTGATGCCCTGAATGGTGAAGCCGAGTTCCTCGGTACGCTCGTAGTTGTCGGGCGAACCGACGATAATCCAGTTCTTCCGCGCGTTCATGGTCGCCGTTCCCTCCTGCGACACGTCCGGATCCCGGATGTACAGCTTTCGCGAGTATCCCATGGACGCTTGCCCTAACTGCCATTCGGGCCGATACTCACGGTCACGGAACGTTGCGCCAGCAGAGGAGCGCCGATGGATCGTTCGGCACTGATTGACCGCCTGATCGCCGTATGCGGCGAGCGCGGCGTCTTCCACACCCGCTCCGACCTGATGGTCTACGAGTATGACGGAAGCGTCGACGGTTCGGTGGAAACCGCGTTGCCGGTGGCGGTTACGCTTCCCACCAGCACCGAGCAGGTTGCGGAGATCGTTCGCATCGCCAACCTGGCCGGACTGCCTGTCACCCCGCGGGGAGCGGGCACCGGACTCTCCGGGGGCGCGGTCACCCAGGATGGGGGCATCATCATCGCCCTCACTCGCATGGACCGGATCATAGAGATCGACCGCGAGGACCGGACCGCCCTCGTTGAACCGGGCGTCATTAACCTGGAACTCTCCGAGACCACGACTCCCCTCGGGATGTTTTTTGCCCCCGACCCCTCCAGCCAGCGTGCATGCACCGTGGGCGGCAACGTCGCGGAAAACAGCGGCGGCCCCCACTGCCTGAAGTACGGCGTCACAAGCAATCACATCCTCGGGCTCGAAGTGGTCCTGCCAAATGGTGACGTCGTCTGGACCGGCTCAACCCCCGCAGGCGCGCCGGGATATGACCTGACCGGCGCAATCGTCGGTTCCGAGGGCATGTTCGGGATCGTGACCAAGGCCCTCGTGCGCCTGACGCCGAACCCGCAGTCGACCCTGGTCCAGCTTGCAGCCTTCCCGGATCTTGACACCGCATCAACTGCCGTGTCCCGCATCATTGCGGCCGGGATCCTGCCGGCATCCCTGGAAATGATGGACAACCTGACCATCCAGGCAGTCGAGCCTGCCTATCACGCCGGCTACCCGATGGATGCTGGCGGCGTGCTGCTCGTCGAAACCGATGGCCTGATCGAGGAAGTTGCCGCACTTGGCGAGGAAATCACGGCAATCTGCAAGAACTCGTATGCGACCGAGGTCCGCTCCGCCACCGAGAAAGCGCAACGGGACTTGCTCTGGAAAGGCCGCAAAATGGCCCTCGCCGCTATGGGGCGACTGTCGCCCAACTATTACCTCCACGACACCGTGGTTCCCCGCTCGCAGCTGCCGGCAACCGTCGCGCGTGTCCGGGAGATCGGGGATGAGTTCGGGATCGAGATCGCCAATGTCTTCCACGCCGGTGACGGCAACTTGCACCCGCTGATGCTCTTCGACCGCCACAAGCCAGGCGATGTCGAACGGGTGCTCGGAGCTGGCAAGGAGATCATCAACTGGTGCGTTTCCGTCGGCGGCGCGCTGTCAGGCGAGCATGGCATCGGCACCGAAAAGCGCGGCTACATGACGATGGTCTACACCGGCGAAGATCTCGCCGCGATGGCCGGACTCCGAAACGCCTTTGACCCGGGCGGTCGTCTGAACCCCGGGAAGGTGTTCCCCAAAGGCTACAGCTGTGGCGAGGTGCGCGCCCTCCGCGCGCAGGCGATTGCGCAAAAACATGACATCCACCCCGTCTGAACAACGCCCGATGCGAAACCCCGCGGCACTCCTTGCAGCAGCCGAGTTCGACCCCGCCATCTCGGTGGACGGGCTTGTTCCGGGCGGTGTCGTGCATCCCGAGTCCGGCGAGGAGGTTGCCGCATTGCTTGCGATGTGCGACCAGCACAAGTTCACGGCAACCCCGGTCGGTGGCGGCACCAAACTGGCGCTTGGCAATGTGCCGCCCAAGATGGACGTCGCCGTTTCGACGCTCGGGCTCGGTGGCGTGCGCGCCTACGAACCGTCCGATCTCGTCTGCTCACTCGGGGCAGGCGCACGCTTCGGTGATGTTCAGGCGGTCCTCGCGGAGCATGGGCAGACCATCCCGCTGGACGCGCCCGATGACGCAACCATCGGCGGCCTCGTGGCCACAGCCATTGCGGGGCCGCGTCGTCTCGGCAACGGTTCGCTCCGGGATCTGCTGATCGGGATCGAAGTCGCCCACCCATCCGGGACCGTCACCCATGGCGGCGGCATGGTGGTGAAAAACGTCTCCGGGTTCGACATGCCGCGGGTCTACCACGGGTCGCTTGGCACGCTCGGCATCATCGTGTCCGCCAACTTCAAGGTTCTTCCGTTGCCGCAGCGGGAAACCACCGTAGTGGGCACTCACCAGAGGCTGAATGAAGCCCTCGCCGCCGCGCGCCGCATTCGCCAAAGCCGGATCATGCCGTTGGCGCTCGAAGTTTCGCGATCCGGCGACGGATGGTCGACCGCCGTCCGCATCGGCGGCCACGAGGCCACCCTCGATGGCGCGGTGCTCGAGGTTCAACGATTGCTCGGACACGATCCGCAATTGATCGAAGGGCCGGAAAGTTCCGCGTGGTGGCGAGGGTACATCTCTGCCACCGATCTGAGACTGGAGCATGACGCTGCGTTGCTTCGCCTCTCGGTCCGCCCGAGGGATGTGGACACCATGGCGGAAGGCGCAGTTGGCGCACTCAGCCAACTGGGCATCGCTTCGCCAGTTGTCGCCATTTCCCCTGGGCTGGGACAGGTCATCATCCGGCTCGAACCGGAACCCGCCGACGCGCACGACCGGTTTCTGACCGCGAGAGACGTTCTCTCCGCCCTTGCGGACCATGCGGTGGTCCTCGCCGCGCCACCGGCGTGGAAGCGCGGCATCGACGTCTGGGGACCTGCGCCGGCGACCCTTCCGGTCATGAAGGCGCTCAAGGAGCAATTCGATCCGGGCGGCGTGCTGAACGCAGGCCGCTTTGTCGGGTTCATCTAGCATCGCGCACGGCGGCCGGTTCCGCGCCGCTCAATGAGGTAGCACCCATGGCCATCGCAGCCGAGCAGGACGCCGATATTTTTCGACTTGGCAACTTCTCCGGTCCGGACACGCCGGACCCCGATCTGCTGCGCGCCTGCGTGCACTGCGGAATGTGCTTGTCCTCCTGTCCCACCTATCGCATTACCGGTCAGGAATCATCGTCTCTGCGCGGTCGTCTCTGGCTGATGAACGCCGTGGCGGAAGGCCGTATGGACGTTCTCGACCCGCTCTTCGAGGAGCAGATGTACCAATGCCTGAACTGCAGGGCATGTGAAGCCGTCTGCCCATCCGGTGTGCATTACGGACCGCTGGTCGAGGCGTCGCGCGCCCAGATCGAGCAACGCAAGGAGCGCGGCAAGCCCGAGCAGACGGTCCGCGACGTCGCCATGGACTGGCTTTTTGCGGATGCGCCGCGAATGCGTGGAGTCGTTTCCCTGCTGCGCTTCTACCAGAAATCGGGCGCACAAACAATCGCCCGCAAGAGCGGCATCATCGGCGCGATGGGCATGGGCGACATGGAGACCATGCTGCCCGTGCTCTCGAAGAAATCGCTCATCCCCGGCGATGAGCGGTGGGAGGCGGACCGCGTCATCGGGCGCGAACCGCAGCAGGTTCACCTATTCAACGGGTGCATGATGGGCACGGCGTTCGCCAACACCAACCGGGCAGCCGCCCGGGTCATGGCCCGAAACGG
>CAIPGK010000316.1 GCA_903864575.1 uncultured Chloroflexota bacterium | reverse complement strand
GGTGTCGATCGTCTGCGCGCTGATTCCGCCCGCGAGCGCAACCGTCAGAAGGCCGGCCGCCGCAATACCCGCCACCAGCCGCCGGGACTCACCAAGAAACGTCATGTTCGATGTTCTCCTTCCCAAACTGGCACTCGTCGCCTCGCAATAGCGAGGCCCTGACCGATCCGCGCGCTCCACGCGCGAACGGTCGTTCGCGGGGTCTGCGGCCACTGCCTAGCCTACACGGATTACCCCGTTTGTCAAGGCGAACGTCATGTACGTGCATCTCCGATGGATGGTTCGGACAGCGGCTACGTAACATCGTTCGCCAGTCGGGCGCCTCCGGGGACTATACTCGCCAGCAGCACGCTTGCCCGCAGTATCGTCAGGGACCGCATACACCGCATGAAGGACCACTCCGCCAGCGATGCCCGGGGGGCTCACGCCCCAATCCCTGCCGCCTCCTTGAACGCGCCTCCCGCGCGTTCCGTTTCGCCGATGTTGAAACCGGTCGTCTTGATCGGCGGGTTCGCCAGCCTCGGCGCCGAACTCACCGCCAGCCGCCTGATCGCCCCCTACTTCGGCAGCTCCACCTTCATCTGGGCAACGATCATCGGCATCACCCTCGCCTTCCTCTCCGTGGGCTACTGGTTGGGCGGCCGCGTCGCCGACCGCCAGCCGACCGCTCGCGCGCTGTTCACCGTCACCGCGCTGGCCGCGATCGCCATCGGGCTGATCCCCCTGCTTGCCCGGCCCATCCTCTCCGTCTCGCTCGATGCCTTCGCCCGCTACGATGTCGGCGCGTTCTACGGCTCGCTCGTGGCGGTACTGCTGTTGCTCGCCCTGCCGATCACGCTCCTCGGCTTCGTCACGCCCTATGCGATCCGGTTGCAACTGGAGAGCGTCGCCTCCGCCGGCAACACGGCCGGTTCGATCTACGCCCTCTCCACCATCGGGTCGATAGCCGGCAGCTTTCTCCCGGTGCTGCTGCTCATCCCCCAGTTGGGAACGGCGAAGACCTTCCTCGTGCTTGCCCTGTCGCTGCTGCTGCCATCCATCGCCGGATTGGCCATGAGCAAGGCCACCGCGCCCGCTCTCCTGGCCCTCCTCGGCGCGCTCGCTCTGCCGTTTGCGGCAGCTGCGGCTGGAACTGGCGCGATCCGGCCCGCCGACCGCGGTGAACTGCTGGCTGAGCGTGAGTCGAGCTACAACTACATTCAGGTCGTTCGTGAAAACGGCAGGAATCTGCTGATCCTGAACGACGGACACGCCGTCCACTCCGTCTATGACCCCGACCCCGCCAATCTGCTCACGGGTGGCCCGTGGGATTACTTCATGGCCGCGCCGCTGGTTGTCGATGGCGCGGGGCCGGGGTCGATCGAGCGGGCGATGATCATCGGGCTCGCCGGGGGCACGGCGGCGCGGCAGCTCTCCGCGGCATGGGGACCCATCCCGATCGACGGCGTGGAAATCGATCCGGAAATCGCCCAGATCGGCCGGGAGTACTTCGGCCTCGATGATATGGCGAACGTCAACGTCATCGTCGCGGATGGCCGTTACGCCCTCCGTACGAGCGATCGGCGGTACGATCTCATCGGCGTTGACGCCTACCGGCAGCCATACATCCCATTCCAGTTGACCACCCGCGAGTTTTTCGGCGAAGTCCGTGACCACCTCACCCCGGACGGCGTCGCGGTCGTCAACGTCGGCAGGACGGTGACGGACTACCGGCTTGTCGAGGTCATCGCATCCACCATGCGGTCGGTGTTCGACACTGTGTATGTGGTCGACGTCGGAGAGTTCATGAACACCATGGTGATCGGGACCAATGCGCCGTCACGCATCGGCAACTTCGTCGCGAACGCCTCCCGCTTCCCCGGCGACTCTCCCATCCGCCCGGTCGCCTCATGGATCGAGGCAGATGGCAGCCCTCGCCTGCAGGAACCGGGCGGCGTCGTCTTCACGGACGACCATGCACCAGTCGAACAGGTCATCGACACTATCATCCTCGATGCTGCCCGCGAGGTGACCGCGCCATGACGGGGGAGTTTCGGGACGTGCAGCTCGACGTGCTGCGCAGCGCTCTGCTCGACGAGGCAGGCGGCGTGGTTCATGGCTTCACCGGCCGCGTTGCCGGTCTTGGCGCGGCCGATGGCAACGTGGGCTACAGCCCTCCGCGCGATCAGCCCGACGCCTGGCTGAACCGGCAGCGGTGGTCCGCCGCGATCGGGGTCAACCCCGACCACCTTGTGACTCCCGGGCAGGTGCATGGCGCCACCGTGCTGGAGGCGCGAGAAGGCGATGCTGGCATCGGCGCGCGGCCGCGTTCGGGCAAACTGGGACTCGGCGATGCGTTGATGTCCGGCGAACGCGGCCCCGTGCTCTTCTCGCTCCATGCCGATTGCCTTCCGCTGCTGCTCGTCGATCCCGGCAGCGGCGGGTCGGCTCGCGCCGTTGCAGCAGTTCACGCCGGCTGGCGCGGTACGGTTGCCGACGTGGCAGGGGCGACCGTCAAGGCGATGCGGGACGCCTATGGCTCCCGCCCGGAATCACTGCTCGCCTTCATTGGCCCGGCGATCGGTCCATGCTGCTACGAAGTTGGCGCCGAGGTCATTGACGCCTGGCGCGCGACCGCGGGCGCGGACGCAGGCGCGGCCGTCCGCGCGAGGCTGTCCCGGGAGCATTTCGACCTGCAGGCGGCAAACGCACTCCTGCTGGAACGGGTCGGCTTGCGACCGGATCACATCGAATTGGCGGGCATCTGCACCCGCTGCAATGGGGAGCGATGGTTCTCACACCGTGGTCAGGGCGCGACCACCGGACGGTTCGCCGCCGTCATTTCGCTGCGCGATTGAACGCGCCGGGCGGGGCTGGGCCTCGTCACGATGGTTGACAGGGGTACGATCATGCTCGAGCAGACGACGCTTGCCGAACGGATCGCGCGCGTGCGGGCGCAGGTTGCGGATGCCGCGTTGCGCGCTGGCCGCCGCCCGGAGGACGTGACCATCGTCGCGGTCTGCAAGACCTTCCCGCGTGACGCGGTCGATGCCGCCTACCTCGCCGGCATGCGCCACTTCGGGGAGAACCGGGTGCAGGAGGCGCAGGGCAAATTGTCCGATCCTCCCATGCCTGCCGATGCCATGCTGCATCTCATCGGCCAACTGCAAAGCAACAAGTCCCGTCCGGCGGCTTCGCTGTTCGGCCTGATCGAGTCGGTCGACCGGCTTTCGCTGATCGACGCCCTGGAGCGGGAGGCGGAACGGCTCGAACGACCGATCCCGGTGTTGCTGCAGGTGAACGTGGCGCGGGAGCCGCAGAAGTCCGGCTGTGCCCCGGAGGATGCGCCAATGCTCGCCGCGAGGCTGGCGGCATCCCCTGCATTCGACCTGCAGGGACTGATGACCATCGCCCCGCTCGTGCCGGACCCCGACCTGGCCCGACCGACCTTCGCCGGCCTGCGCGACCTGCGCGATCTCCTTCGCGCCGCTCACCCCGGCCACGCGCTCGACGTTCTTTCGATGGGCATGAGCGACGATTACCCGGCCGCGATCGCCGAGGGCGCAACCCACATTCGCATTGGCCGGGCAATCTTCGGCACACGCTGAACGGGCCAGGCGGACTGACCCTTGCCGGGAAAGCCGAGCGAATCGCCAACCTGCGGAAGCGCCTCGTCCGCCCCTGTGTTGAATTCATTCAAGCGGGCCGCTTGACATGGTTTTGGGGGCTTGTTACCGTCCGTAGGTCTGAACGGTTTCGATTCCCGACAGGGAACGGTGCAGCGGCCTTTGAGCGTCCAACGGACGCAGCGAACAGGGACGCGCACTCGGAATCGTCCAGCAGAACACTGAAACCCGACCGGTCGCGACGGACGCGGCAGGCGGGGGTGGGCGCGGTGGCGCGCCTGCCAGGACGACAATCCTGGAAAGGAGTCAGTCGTGTCTTCATTGGATGCGTTCCGCAGCCGCGCAAGCCGGCGGAACCTGCTGAAGGCGGCCGCCGGCGCCGGCGTTGCCGTCTCGGCGCTGAACTTCGGCCCCGGCGCGTGGACCGTCAAGACGGCCAGCGCGCAGGACGAGAGCCCGCTGAAGGGCAAGACGATCGACATGACCATCCTCGGCATTGCCGGGTGGCCGCCGAGCAAGCTCGGCGTGGACATGGCGACCGAGCTGTTCAAGCCGTTCGCCAAGGAAACCTACGGCTACGACGTCAACTTCTCCTTCGAGGAGGCGCCGTTCGAGTCGCTCTTCCAGAAGGCGGCCACCTCGCTGCAGTCGCAGTCGGCCCAGTACAACATCATCATCTCCGACAGCCAGTGGCTGGGCGCCCTCGCCGAGCCGGGCTGGATCGTCAAGCTGAACGACATCATCGCCGCCAACCCCGACCTGGACATCAAGTTCCCGGAGACGGCGCAGCAGGCCTACCGGATCTACCCGGACGGCTCCGACAATCTCTACGGCTTCCCGCAGGAGGGTGACACCATCGCCCTCTTCGTGCGCGCCGACCTCATGGCCGATCAGGCCGAGCGTGACGCCTACAAGGCCGCCAACGCCGACGAGGATCTCCCGCAGACCTATGAGGAGTGGGAAGCGGTCGACATCGATCGCTACGAGCGCATCCTCAAGCACTTCACCCGCCCGGACAAGAACCTGTACGGTCTGGCGTCGCAGTGGTCGAAGGTCTACGACTTCGTCTCCTGCTACACCTACCCGTTCATCTGGTCCACTGGCGGCGAGGTCTGGGACCCGGCCACCGGGCAGGTGGAAGGCATCCTCGACACCGAGGCCAACGCCGCGGGTCTCGAGCGCAACAAGAACATCATGGTGAACTACGCTCCCTCGGGCGCGAGCAACTACGGCATCGCCGAGGGCGTGGACGTCTTCACGTCCGGCACGGTCGCGACCTGCCTCCAGTGGTCGGCGCTCGGCCCGCAGATGCTCAACCAGAAGGTTGGCGGCGCTGCTGGCGAGGCCGCGGACCCGAACAAGGCGGTCACCCCGGAGAAGGTCCTCATCGTTCCCCCGCCGGGCTTCAAGCAGGAGGACGGCTCCCTCAAGCGCGTCTACAGCCTCGGCGGCCAGCCGTGGGTGTTCAACGCCTTCAATGACGCCGACCACCAGCAGGTCGCCATCGACTACATGAAGTTCTGGTACTCGGACGAGGTCCAGAACGAGTTCGCCAAGCGCGGCGGCAACCCGGTCAAGCAGACCGTGCTCGACAGCCCGGACTTCGAGGCCATGCAGCCCCACTTCGCCGCGTACAAGTACATGATCGACAAGTCCCGCGACTTCTGGCACGACCCGGCCTACGCCGAGATGCTCGCCAAGCAGCAGGAGGCCTGGAACGGCTACCTGACCGACGTGGTGCCTGACGCCATGACGGCCATGAAGTACACCGCCTGCCAGCAGCAGCAGATCCTCTACGATGCAGGCCGCTCGGAGATCGAACCGTCGGAGG